>JBFIIN010000080.1:0-11277 GCA_041601225.1 Oceanococcus sp. | reverse complement strand
GGGGCGCGGGTCTGGGCGCCGGCCTTAGGGTTTGAAATGGCCCGCGCGCTGCGCGGTTTCCCGGTGACTCAGCCACAGGGAAGCCGCCATCATCAATAGCGCCAGCAGGCCGAAGGCCACAAAAGGCCCCGGCTCGCGCCACTGATCAAACAGCCAGCCGCCAGCGACGCTGGCGACCAGGATGCCGATGGCGCCGGTCAGATTGAAAGTGCCAATGATGGCGCCGCGGTGCCGCTCCGGGCTCTCCTGGGCGATGAGCACGCCGCTGGTGATGATGCAGCCCACTTCGCCCAGGCCGATGAACACGGCGCTGAACATCATCAGGCCGCCGAAGGGATCGTGGACGAAAAAGGTGCTGCCATAGCCGATGCCGGAGACCAGCAGGGCAAGGGCCAGGGCTTTGACTCGATCGACTTTGTCGGCCAGAACCCCGAACAGCGGGGCGCCAAGCAGGGCCATGCCCTGCGCCATGCCAACCAGCATGCCCGCCTTGGCCAGCGCCGCCGCCCGGTCCAGGCCCAGTTCGGAGGTTCCATAATTGGCGCCCCAAAGCGCCAGGAAAGTGCCCACGATCGCCAAATTGCCACGCGCGATGAATGACGCGCCATAGGCCAGGGCAATGCGCGGGTTGCGGGCGGCGCCATAGCCCTCGCGGGCCAATTCCAGTACGGTCTGGCGAGATTCTTCCGCTGCTCTTGGCCGGCCATTCTTGAGGCCGAAGGCCATCATCAGTCCGGCCAATGCCGCCAAGCCTGCAACCAGATAGTAGGTGGTAAAGCCCGCCTCAATCGCCGAGCTGCCGTCTTGCTGGAACATTGCCGGCAGGCGCAGCAACAGGAATACGGCGACCACCGCGCCCACGCCGTTCATCACGCCCTGCATGCCGGCGGCTTTACCGCGACTTTCGTTGCAGATGTAGTCGGCCAGCAAGGTGACCAGCATGACGATGACTGCGCCCACCCCGACCGCAAAAATGCAGCGATAGAACAGCAGCTCACCGACGCTGCTGGCCTGGGGATGCAGGGCGATGCCCAGCGCCATGATCAGGAAGCCGCCCGACATCAGCACTTTGCGGCCCCATTTGTCCGACAGGGGGCCGACGACCGCGACCACGGCAATAATGACAATTTCCTGCCAGAAGTTGAGCATGCCACTGACCCGGCCATGCCGCGCCTCGGGCAGGTGCAGGAACTCGGTCAGCAGATAGGCCTGCATCTGCGGCAAAAATGAGGCCAACATGATCGCGAAGAAACTGGCCAGCAAAAAATGGCTGACATAAAGCCGGCGAATTTCGGGCTGCAGATTTAGGCCGAGAAAGCGCGGGGCCAGTGCGGTGGTACTGCTCATATTCGGCTCCGGCTCAGTGGTCAGCGAACAAGGCTGGCATCGCAGCGCGCAGGCTAGCGTCCATTTCGGCCAGAACCTGAGCGGCCGCAGGAATCTGGCTGGCCTGCTGCCACCAGCTCCGGGTTGCGGTCAGGCTGGCCAGACAGTCACCGAGCCCGAAATGGCGAGCCAGGATTTGGGCGTACCAGACAATGGGCAGCAAGGCTGCATCGGCGAGGTCCAATTCCTCGGACCTGCCTCCGCGCGCAAGCAACTGCTCGAGGATTTGCAGTTGACCCTGCAGGCCGTCCAGGGCCTTGCTCACGGCCTCAGCGTCGGCAGCGCCGCGCAGCGCCAGAAACAGCGGAAACATCGCCGGCGCGAGGTACAGATCGGCAAAGCGCACCAATTCCTGCTGGTGGGCCGTAGCCAGGGGGTCGGCTGGCCGCATGGGAATCTCCGGGAAACGCGCTTCCAGATATTCCATGATGGCCCAGGATTCGGCGAGGCTGTCTTCGCCCAGTTCCAGGACTGGAATCTTGCCCATGGGGTTCCTGGCTTTGACCTGCTCCGAACCCATGCCGCCCGGCGGTGGCACGATCTCTACCGGCAGATTTTTGTGCCGAATCTGAATCCGGCAGCGCGAGGCATAGGGCGAAATCGGCGAGCTATAGAGTTTCATGACACTCATCCTATGAGATGCAAGCCCAGGGCGGCGTTGACCAGCAGGCCGACCCAGATCAGGTAGACGGCCGGGCGGCAGCGGCCCAGCGCGCGACTCAGGGTCTGTTCGACCTGCGGGCTGGAACCCGCGGCCATGAGCTGGCCGAAGGCGGCGACAAAGGGTTTGAGCTGGATGCGGATGTAGATGCCGCAGGCGACCAAGGCAGCGAAGATCAGTATCTTGAGGGCCAGCCAGTCTGGTCCGATGAGGCTATTTCCGGCCAACGCTGCGATGCCAGCAATCGACAGCCCCAGCACCACGCAGACCCGAAACCACAGATCAATCTGGCTCATTCGCGTCTTGGCGGCCATGTTCTGGGTGAAATACAGATAGTTCACGTTCGCGAACCAGAGCAGGGCGACCAGCCACACCGCGGCTGTGACGGCGCCAGGCACCGTGATATAGCCCAGCATGGTGGACATCGAAAAGCCCAGCGCGAAGATCAGGGGCATGCACAGCTTGGGGCCTTGATCACAACCCAGCATGATCTTCAGCGCCGTGTGACGTTGAGCCGGACTCAACCTGGGATCGACCACAAAGCGGCTGGAAAAATAGGTGCCCAGATCGCCGCCCAGCCAGTAGACCATGGCCACGATATGCAGCAGTTTGAGGGTAAGGAATGCGCTCATGGCTTGGCAGGCCTGGTGGAGTTGACGAAGATCGGGACCCGCGGCGCCGGGCATGCTGGACGGCGCGGGCTAGAGACTGGCGCAGGACTCATCGTGCCACGCGCTGCCAGTGCCGGGATAGCCAGGGATAGGCGCGGCCACCGGTGCTTGTGCCGGTGAGGTGTCCAGCTAGCTGGCCGGCCGCGAGCAGGGCCTCGATATGGATGCCCGTTTCAAAACCCATGAGCTGCAGCATCATGACCAGATCTTCAGTGGCGATATTGCCGGTTGCGCCCGGCGCGAAGGGACAGCCGCCCAGGCCGCCTACCGAAGCGTCGAAGCGGCGAATGCCGACATCCAGCGCGGCATAGGCATTGGCCATGCCCAGGGCGCGGGTGTCGTGAAAATGGCAGGCCAGTACGGCGTGGCCGTGCTCGTCAATCAAGCGGCGCATCAGGCTCTTGACCTGGGCCGGGGTGGCGGCGCCGATGGTGTCGGAAAGGACCACTTGCGTTGCGCCGAAGTCGCGCAACTGGCTCGCCAGTTCGGCGACCCGCCCCGCATCCATGGCGCCTTCAAAGGGGCATTCCCAGGCCGTGGCCAAATAGACCTGCACATCCACGCCATCGGCCTGACCCTGGGTCAGCACATCCGCGCACACGGCCATGGCCGCGGCCGTGTCCATGCGGATATTTTTCTGATTCATGGTATCGCTCGCGGCGGCGACCAGGGCCATGGACTTCACCCCCGCCGCGCGGGCCAGATCGTAGCCCTTGCGATTGGGTATCAGCGCAGTGAATTCGATATCGCCCGCGGGTAGCTGGGCCGCAATCTCGCCGGCCCCGGCCATGGCGGGCACGGCCTTGGGCGACACAAAGGCGCCGAATTCGATGTGCTTGAGGCCGGCGTTTATCAAAGCCTGGATGAGCTGCAGGCGCTGGGCCGGCGTCAGTATCTGCGCCTGATTCTGCAGGCCATCACGGGGTCCCACATCATTGACGATGACGGTTTCGCCCATGGCTTCAGGCTATCGTATTGCTGGCGCGCAGGGCGGCCAGCTGTTCCGGATCAAGCCCCAGCAGCGATTGAAAGATCTCGTCGGTGTGCTGGCCGAGCAGCGGCGGTGAGGAGAAGCTCTCCTCATTGCTGCGCGAAAACTTGAGCGGGCTGCCCGGGGTGCGCGTGGTCTGGCCGTTGGGATGGGCCACCTCGACCACCATGTTGCGATGCCGAACCTGGGGATCGTTCAGCGCCTGGCTGAAGGTATTGATCGGCGCGCAGGGGATGCGCTTGGCATCCAGCTGAGCCAGCCAGTGGGCCTGGGTATTGGTGGCGAAGATCTCGCCGAGCCTGCCGTCTATGAAGTCTTTGGCGGCCAGTCTCCCAGGCTGAAGATCATATTTTGCATCATCAAATTCCGGCACCTGCACGACCTCTTTCAAGTTATGCCAGAAGTTGTCCGTAATCACGGCAATGATGATGAACCCGTCCTGCGCGCGGTAACTGTTGTAAGGCACATGGACAAAATGGGAGTTGCCGATGGGCCGGGGATTCTCGCCCGACAGGAAATGCATGGTCGCCATGTAGTTCAGCAGCGAGATCTGGCAATCGACCATGGAGATGTCCACGTCCTGGCCGACGCCCGAACGCTCTCTTTCCAGCAGGGCCGCCAGGATGCCCATGACCGAGAACGCGCCGCCGCCCAGGTCGCCAATCGGAATGCCCGCGCGCACCGGGTTGTTGGCATCGGTGCCGGTGATCGACATGCCGCCGGCCACCGCCTGGGCCACCTGGTCAAAGGCGGGGCGCTGGTAATTCGGGCCGTCTGAGCCGAAGCCGGTGACCGAACAGGTGACGATGCGTGCGTTCTGCGCGGCCAGGCTGGCGTGATCGATCTTCAGGCGCTGGGGCACGCCGGCGGCGAAGTTGTTGATCACGACATCGCTTTCTTTGACCAGCTCGTAAAACAGCTGCAGGCCATCATCTGACTTGAGATCGATACAGACGCTGCGCTTGTTGCGGTTCAGGGTCAAGAAATAGGCTCCCATGCCCGCGATCGAATTGTTCGGATCGCTGGCCAGCAGTTTGCGCGTGCCTTCGCCTTGCAGCGGTTCCACCTTGATCACATCGGCGCCCAGGTCGGCCAGGATCATCGCGCCATAGGGCCCCGACAGCATGTGCGTCAGATCCAGTATGCGGACCCCGGCCAGCGGTTTGTTTGGCGCGGTCATGCGACGTAATTGGCTTGCAGCAGGTTCTCAGCTTCTTCCCATTCCAGCACGCCGAAGGTATTGAACTGCTCGCGCTGCGACTTCTTGAACTGCCAGTAGCAACAGAGGCTGAATTTGTCGTCGATCAGGGTTTCGCGGCTGTCCAGGGTTTCCGCCTGACCGAAGAAGTGGTTGCGCGCGTACATGTAGCGACCAAAGGACATGCCATTGCCGTAGGCATCCGGGCCATGGAACTGGTGGTGGTTGGCATTGCGTGAGCGCAGGAAGGAAAACTCGCGATTCACCACGCCGGAAACCTTGACGTCCATGCGTGCGCTGACCAGATCAACCGGGGTGTAATCAATGATCACCTGGTTGGTGCCCAGCAGTTCCTGTTCGGGCGAGTAGACCTGCATTTCGCCGGTCCAGCGGCCCTGGTGCTTGACCGGCAGCACAAAGGGCGTCTTGGCCTTGCTGCGTTCGCCGTCCAGATGATCCTCGATGCGCTGCAGGGTCGCCGGCTCCTTGTCGCGGGTGTTGATGTACAGGCCATTGAACACCGCCACCAGGCAATTGCCTTCAAAAAGCTGCGAGGAGTACACCTGCAGGCCGCGCTCGGGGACGATGTGATTCACGGTGCGCAATTGCACATTCCAGCCGGGGCTGAAGTATTCGGAGTCCACCAGCGGGCCGAAGGGGCGGCCCGAGCCGATGAAATCGGGGCCGGTGTACACCCGATCCTTGTCCGAGTCGATCACGCCAAAGGCAAATTCCGGAATCTGGAAGCGACTGGTGAAGACGTCGCTGCCTTCGAAGTTGGTATGCATGTAATAGGTCGTGCGGCCGTTCTCGAAGACGCTGGAGCGCGACACGCGATTGAAGGCGACCTGCGAGCCATCGGGCTTGAACAGCGCCGGCATGCCATGCCAATCGCCGCTGATTAGTTGTTGCCAGTTGCTGGGTTGCTCGTTCGCCATGGCCCGACCTGTTGCCTGAGGTTAAATGATATAAAACTATAACAATATGTGTGGAGTTTGTCAGCGGGCTGATTTCCGGGAAATGGCGCTACGCAGGCCTGGTGCGGCACGGTCCCGCAGGGGGCGCCGCGCCTGCCTGCGGTGCTTGCTCCGCGAAGCCTGCGCCGAGACGCGATGCTAACGAATCGCGGCCTGTTGAACCCGCGTTGGGTCGGCCAGCACGGCCCGCAGCCGCTGGCGGGCCGCGGCATCGCCAAGCACATGCGCGCGCGCAAACTGCACCACCAGTTCGGCCAGGTCGGCGCGGATCTCCGGCTCAGGGCGGGTGACAGGCCAGTCCAGGAAGGGCCGCCCCGTGGCGGGGTCGGCCGGGTAGCTCAGGGAAAAATGATTTGCGCCACGCACGATCGCCAGATATGAGTCGTCGCGGGTGCTCGCCAGCGCTTCAGAAAAGGTTCGCGCCAGCGGGCCGATGGGATCGGGCTCGCCATCACCATCGCCGCCATAGCGAAAGGAGCTCGCCGCAATGACGCCATCTTCGCTGCCACCCATGAGCAGGAGCGGCAGGCCGGCGGGCAGATCCAGAAACGTATCCGCGGGATAGCCCAGCATGGTCGAGGCCTTGCTGTGCGCGCCATAGGCGAAAGCCGCGCATAAACCGGGAAACCAGGTCGCATTGGCATTCAGCAGGGCGGTGCTGCCACCCGCGGAATGCCCGCCCAGCAGGATGCGCTGCAGATCCAGCAAACCGGCCAGCGGCCCGCTCTGGTTTTGCTGCGCCAGAAATTGCAGCAAGGCGGGCAGGGCGGTGGCCGAGGGGCGCGTGCCATAGTCCGCCGGCGCCAGCGCGCTGACATCCAGTCCGCAGCTCAGGGCTTCCAGGCCCGGCATTTCTTCGATGATCCAGCCGTAGAGCAGGGTCACAAAGCCCGCTTCGGTCAGCGCCGTGGCCAACCAGCCATAGGACTCGGGGCCGACATTAATCCCCGGCATGAGTATCGCAACGGGGTAGGGCTGATCACGCGAGGCGGCCGGCAGGCTGCCGGTGTTGTTCTCCAGCGGCGTGCCGCCGTATAGCGCCGGGTAATACAACTTGGTGTAAAGCCCCGCCGATTCATGCCCCGGTACAGCCACCGCGCGGTACAGCGCGCGGACCATGGGTGTACCCGTGGTGGCCTGGTCGGTCATGGCCGCGGCAGTTTGCGATCCGCCCCCCAGAGCTGTCTGACCAGCCGCTGGCCCAGTTCTTTGCCGAACAGTTTGTCGACCACCACATTGGCGGGATCGCGCTCGGTAATCGTCCGGCGGATCTGCAGATCACGCTCGGCCAGAGCGGCCCGCTCGGCAGCTGGTACCGCGGAGGCCGTGTCAATCATGGCGAACCAGTTGTCCATGTGCCGGTGTGCGGCTTCGGTAATCGTTGCCATGTTGTCGTCATTCACGGCGGCGCCGTAACAGAGGCTGGCCGGGCTTTGCGCGACTCGCGTGTAGAAATCACGACTGATGAATGGCCGGAACCCGGATTGCGCCTGCATGTCCAGATAAGCCCGGTTGGCCTCAGGGTAGTACTTGTCGGCATAGTCCGGGTGGGTCCACAGATCGCGGCGCGGCAGGTAGTCCATATAGACAAAGAAGTCGGGGATCGTACCCAGCGCGAAGCCGAAATGCGGCACATCAATATGTGGCCCCAGACCGACGGTCAGATGCATGTTCGTGAAGGTGGCCTTGGGATTGCCGGTCCAGGAATGGGTCAGCCAGTCGATCTGCGGACCGCTGTAGTTGGCGAGATAACCCCCGGCGCCATCCAGGCCCTTGTACGGCATCAAATCCGCGCAGCTGGGATCGCGCTGCAACTCGAAGCGCGCCTGAACGCGTTCGAATAACTCGGTGGTCAAGGCCCACAGCTGGTCGAAGGTCGACTCGCGATCCAGGCCCGGGGCGGAATCGACCATATCGTCGACGGAGGTCAGAATGTGGTCGGTCATAGGACTGTACTCATGCAATTTATCAAGATCCGGTTGGCTGTCACATCATAATGTTATATGTATAATACAATAGGTGGAAGAGACGGGCCAGTTTGATTAGATTGGTTGCCCAGGCACGCGTTTAGCAGAGGAAAGTTCATGCTCATCAATCTTTGGTACGTGGCCGAGTGGTCGCATGCCGTCGCCGACAAGCCGGTCAAGGTCAAGATGCTGGGTCAGAACTTTGTGCTGTTCCGCGACGAGCAGGGCAAGGCCCACTGCCTGAGCGATGTGTGCCTGCATCGCGGTGGCTCCCTGTCTGGCGGGAAGATACATAAGGATTGTGTGGCCTGTCCGTACCATGGCTGGCGCTATAACGGCCAGGGTGAGGTCACCATGATCCCGACCCGTGGCGAGCAGGGCGAGATTCCCAAGCGCGCGCGGATCGACGCTTACCCGACTGAAGAGCGCTACGGCCTGATCTGGGTGTTCCTGGGCGATCTGCCGGAATCCGAGCGCTACCCCATTCCGCCCTTCGATGAGTATGGTCAGGAAGGCTGGCGCAAGGTCACTTCGGAATACACCTGGAAAGCGGCCGCAGCCCGCGTGGTGGAAAACGGCATCGACATGGCCCATGCCTCATTTGTGCACCCGATCTTTGGCCACCCCAGCACGGCCGACAAGAATTACATCGAAAGCGATCAGCGCGGTGAATGGTGGGGATCACATACCTGCGTGATGCATCCGCCCCAGTTCAAGGATGGCATCCGGCGTTTCATCCGCAAGGAAAAGCAGCCGACCCGCGTTCATCCGGCCTTTTACCTGCCGGGCTACTGCGTCCGCCTGCAGGTCGATTTGCGACCCGGCTGGCAGCTGATCATGTTTGACGCCAACACGCCGGTCGATGAGTTCACCACCCGCACCTTCGCGATCCAGCTGCGTTCGTTTATGCGCTTTGGCATCTTCGACAAGGGGTCTGAGAAGCGTCTGAAAGAAATCCTGTTGCAGGATGCCGAGATCGTCGAAAACGCATCGCCCAATTGGCTGCCTGAAAGCATGGAGAATGAATTGTCGGTGATGGAAGACAAATTCATGAGTTTCTGGCGCGCAACGCGGCGGCGGCATGTCGAGGAGATGGGCTGGCAGATCGACAGCGCGGCACTAAAACCCTACGCGGGAATCAAGGCCTTCACCATCCCCTCGCCGGGGCGGCAGGAGCATCCTGAGATACGCTGGGTGCTGGACACCGTGCCGCTCACGGCGCCAAGCCGCACGCGGCAGGAGTTCAAGAGCAGCGCCGAGGCGCGGGAAAGTTCGGCGGCGGACGCCAGCGCAGCCTGAAGCGGCATCAGCAGACCGCGTGAACCACGCGGTTGCGGCCAGCGGCTTTGGCCTGATAAAGCAATTCGTCGGCCTTGATGTAGATGTCCCGCGAGCGCGTCAGGCCGGAGCCCGGCGTCAGCGACAGCAGCCCAAAACTGGCCGTCACGACACCCGTGTCCGCGCCGGCGTGGGGGATGGCGAGCTCGACGACGGCCAGGCGCAGGGACTCCACGAAGGCCGCGGACTTTTCCGGATCCTGATCCCCGCCCAGCAGGATGCCGAATTCCTCGCCGCCCAGCCGGAACAGCAATTCCGTCTGGCGTCGAAGTTTGCCCCGCAAGCAATTGCTGAGCTTCTGCAGCACCTCATCGCCAGCCTGATGCCCGTAACGGTCGTTGTAGGACTTGAACTTGTCGATGTCGATCATGCAAAACGCAAAGGCCGTCTTCAGGCGCTGGTGACGTTCAAACTCGGCATCCAGAACTTCATTGAACCGGCGCCGGTTCATAGCGCCGGTCAGCGCATCGGTGGTTGCCAGTTCCTGCAGGCGCTCATTGGCCAGTTCGAGTTCCGCCGTGCGCTGTTTAACCTCGGCCGTGAGCTTGCCGGTGAGCTTCAGCTGAGCCAGGCGCGCGGTTTGCTCGGCCTTGAGCTTGTCGGCTTTCAGGGTGTTCATCTGGTCCGCCAGGCCGAAGGCCAGGAGCAGCACTTCGAGGGCGGAGCCGACCTGGATTCCGTATTCGGGCAGTGGACCCGCCGAAATCGCGCCGGTCAGTTGCAGGTAGTAGAGCAGCACCCCAACCGCCAGAAAGCTGAATGCGGTCAGGAAATATTTTGCCGGCCGCGAGCCGCGCTGGATCATCAATACGCCTGAGCCGACCGCGATGAGTACCATCAGTATCCCGGTGGGCAGTGAGGTGGCGAAGGTCAGGGCGTAGAAGCCGAAAAAAGCCGGCAGCGGCGTGATGAGGTTGAGCCCGATGCTGCCCAGATAGGCGCGATAAAGCCAGCGCGGGGCTTCGCGTTTGATATTCAGATATTCCAGCGCGAACAGGCCGAAGCTCACGTAGCAGATACAGGCGGCGACCGGCAGCGCCTGATTGTTGAAATGCGGCGATTCGGGCCAGAAATACTGCAGGCCGTAGCCGCGCAGGATGAAACTCCAGCCCAGAAACGCGGCGACGTAGAACAGATAGAGCCCGAAGACCCGTTCGCGCAGGAACAAGAACAGAAACAGGTTGTAGAGCAGGATCGCGATCAGCGTGCCGTAATAGACGCCCTGCGCCACGGCTTCCAGCTGCAGTCTGCCGGCCAGTTTCTGGGCGCTGAGCAGCTTCAGCCCGACAACCTCATGCAGCCCGTCCCAGGTGTCCAGGCGCAAGAATATCGTCAGCGAATCCCGGGGCTCAAGATGGATCGGGACGACGACCGTATGCGTATCCAGCGGGCGGGTCGCGAACGGCCGCCGGTCGCCGGAGCGGTATTCGCCGAGCACCTGGCCATCGCGAACCAGATACACATCAATGTAGTCGGCTACCGTACTGCCGGTGTCCAGGAAATACTGGGCGCCATGGCTCTGGTCATGCTCCAGCCTCACGCGTAACCACCAGGCCGAACGGCTGAAACCCGCGCTGAAGCTGTTGCCGGGCAGCGGGCGCCAGGCATGCGGGGTGCGGATCAAATCATCGATCCGCAGTTCGCCCCCGGGATCCTCCAGCTGCTCGGCGCGCAGACCCAGATCCACGTGACCTTCGCTGGCGATGAACGCTGGCTCCGCATGGCCGGCCAGCGCCTTGCTCGCGGCCAGCAGGAGCAGAAGGCCGGCGATTCGGTGATTACTACGCACCAGATCCATGGGTCGGGCGGCTCAGAACTGTACCGGGACAGTGTAGCGCCACGGTTCTTCGAGAGCCGGAAAAGCGCTCAGGCCATGGGCCTGAGCGCTCAGATCAGGGCGCGGTGGTGCTGGTGAAAGTTCCGTCCACCCCGCCGATGGTCAGGGTCGTGATGGTGCGCCGGTTGGCCTTGTTCGCCGTGGTGTGCCGCACGATCACCCGGTCGCCCGGATTGAAGGTGCCGCTTGTGGCCCAGTTGGCCGAGCCAATCCGGAACTCCGAGCCGGCGCTGATGGTCACCGCCTGCGCG
>JBFIIN010000079.1:0-11322 GCA_041601225.1 Oceanococcus sp. | reverse complement strand
GCCGTCGATCCCGGGTAGGGCCGCGGCGCGACCCATCATGGCCGCGTGGCCGACCAGATCAGGCTCCGCGCGCCCACCGACGCCGTGGTCACCATGCTCGGGGTCCGGGAGGGCCAGTTCGTGGCGCCGGGTACTCATATCATGACCTTGGCCTCCTTGCGGAAAGTTTGGGTGGTGGTGGATGTGCTGGAACGCGATGCCTCCATTGTCACAGTCGGCCAGAAGGTGCGCGCCGAGGTCAGCAGCTGGCCGGGGCGCGCGTGGTCAGGACAGGTGGACTACGTCTATCCCAGCCTTGATCCCCGGACCCGCACGCTCCGGTTGAGGCTGGTGCTCGACAATGCGGATGCGGCGCTCAGGCCGAATATGTTCGCGCGCGTGACAATTTCCGCCCCGGATGCAGAGGAAACGCTTGTGGTGCCGCGCAGCGCTGTGATTCGCGGGGCGCAGGGCGATCGGGTGGTGCTGGCTTTGGGCGCCGGGCGTTACCGCGTGGTTGCGGTGCGCGCGGGTCGTGTGGACGCGGGGCAAGTCCAGATTCTGCAGGGTTTGGAGGCCGGCGCGCAGGTCGTGGTCGATGGTCAGTTCCTGATTGATTCGGAGGCCAACGTGGATGCCGAGGCGCTGCGCCTGAACGCCGAACCGCGCCGCCCGGAGGTGGCCCGCGGCCAGGCGCGCGCCGTCATTCATGACTTGGCGCCGGGTCAGATCGAGCTGGCGCATGAGCCGATCAGACCGCTGGGTGAATCCGGGATTCAGATGCCCGCCATGCGCATGAAATTCGAACTGGATCCTCAGCTCGCCGCACTCGGCCTGCTGCCGGGGCAGTCGGTTCATGTGATCATCGAGAATCCGGAAGCCGGCCGCTACGTGGTCACGCAGGTTCACGTCCTGGATGACGGCAAGCTGCCCGATGCCGGGCCGCAGCCATGATCGCGGCTCTCATCCGCTGGTCCGTCGCGAATCGATCTTTAGTCCTGATCGCGGCCCTATTCGTCGCCGCGGGCGGATTGTACGCGGTCAAACACACGGCAGTTGATGCGATTCCGGATCTGTCCGATGTGCAGGTCATCGTTCACACCCCATTTCGCGGTCAGGCCCCGCGGGTGGTGGAAGATCAGGTGACCTATCCGCTGTCCACGGCCATGTTGTCGGTGCCCGGCGCCAAGAACGTCCGGGGCTATTCCTTTTTCGGCGACTCTTACGTCTATGTGATCTTCGCTGACGGCACCGATCCCTACTGGGCTCGCGCGCGGGTGCTGGAGGCGCTCTCGCAGGTCGGAACGCGCCTGCCAAGTGGTGTTCAACCCGTGCTGGGTCCGGATGCCACTGGCGTGGGCTGGGTCTATGAGTATGCCTTGCTGGACCGCAGCGGTCAGAACGATCTCGCGCAGTTGACCGCCCTGCAGAATTGGTTTTTGAAGTTCGAGTTGCAGACCGTGGACGGCGTCGCCGAGGTGGCGACGGTTGGCGGCATGGTCAAGCAGTATCAGGTGATCGTGGATCCGCACCGATTGCGCAGCTTTGATATTCCTTTGGCCCAGGTGAGTCGGGCGATTCAGCGGGCCAACCAGGAAACCGGTGGCGCTGTGGTGGAAATGGCCGAGGCCGAGTACATGGTACGCGCCACGGGATATCTGACGAGCCTGGAGGATCTGGCCGCGATTCCTCTGCGCAGCACGGCTCAGGGCGTGGTCCTGCGCCTGGCTGAGGTGGCGGAGATTCGCACCGGACCGGAGTTGCGGCGCGGCGTTGCGGAGCTCAATGGGGAGGGTGAGGTCGTCGGCGGAATTATCGTCATGCGTGCCGGCGGCAATGCGCGGGAGACCATCGCACGGGTCAAAGCCAAGCTGGAACTGCTGAAAGCCAGCTTGCCGCCCGGCGTGGAATTGGTCACGGTCTACGATCGCTCCCAGCTGATCCGACGGGCGGTGCACAATCTGTATCGCACGCTGGTCGAAGAATTTGTCGTTGTGGCTCTGGTGTGCGCGCTGTTCCTGTTCCATTTGCGCTCAGCGCTGGTCGCGCTGGTCAGCCTGCCCCTGGGCATCCTGGCGGCTTTCTTCATCATGCATCAGCAGGGTCTGAACGCGAACATCATGTCGCTCGGAGGCATCGCGATCGCAATCGGTGCGATGGTCGATGCGGCCATAGTGATGATCGAGAATCTGCACAAGCATCTGGAGCGCGACGACGGGCGCGAGCATTGGCAGAAAGTCATAGATGCCTCGGTTGAGGTTGGGCCTCCACTGTTCTTTTCCCTGCTGATCATCACCGTGTCCTTCCTGCCCGTGTTCACCTTGCAGGCCCAGGAAGGCCGTCTGTTCGCACCGCTGGCTTACACGAAAACTTATGCGATGGCGGCGTCGGCCGGGCTGGCGGTTACGCTGGTGCCGGTGCTGATGGGGCTGTTCATCCGCGGGCCGATCAGGGCTGAAAGCGCCAATCCGCTAAGCCGCCTGCTCAGCGCGGCCTATCGTCCGGTCATCGCCTTGGCGCTGGATCATCCCCGGGCGGTGCTCCTGGGTGCCGGTCTGATCGTGCTGGTAACGCTCTGGCCGGCAAGCCGCCTGGGCAGCGAGTTTATGCCGCCGCTGGACGAGGGCGATTGGATGTACATGCCCACCACGCGGCCGGGAATTTCCATTGGCGAGGCGCGCCAGCTGCTGCAACAGACCGACCGGCTGATTAAAACGGTACCGGAGGTGGCGACTGTATTCGGCAAGATCGGGCGGGCGCAGACCGCGACCGATCCGGCGCCGCTGACCATGATCGAGACGACCATTCAATTCAAGCCGCGCGAGCAATGGCGACCGGGACTGAGCCTGGAGGACATTCGCCGGCAGATCCGCGAGCGGGTGCAGCTGCCGGGGGTGAGCAATGCCTGGGTCATGCCGATCAAGACCCGCATCGATATGCTGGCCACCGGAATCAAGACGCCGGTCGGGATCAAGATCAGCGGTCCCGACATGGCCGAGATTCAGCGTCTGGGTGAGCGTTTGGAAGTGCTGTTGTCCGCGGTGCCTGGCACCGCCAGCGTTTTTGCCGAGCGCGTTGCCGGTGGGCGCTATATCACCATCGACATCGACCGCGAGCGGGCGGGACGTCTGGGTCTGAATATCGCCGATGTGCAGGATGTGGTGCGCAGCGCCGTGGGCGGAATGAACGTGACCGAGACCGTCGAGGGGCTGGAGCGATATCCCGTGAATCTGCGTTACCCGCAGGCCGTGCGGGGGTCGCCGGAGGCACTGCGTACCCTGCCTATTGTGACTCCGGCAGGGCCACATATAGCCCTTGGCGACGTGGCCACCGTGTCGCTGGCCGACGGTCCGCCGATGATCCGGAGTGAGAACGCGCGTTTGTCGGGATCGGTGTATATCGATATCGCGGACCGCGATATTGGCTCCTATGTTCGAGAGGCGCGCCACCTGGTGGGAGAACAGCTGGCCCTGCCGCCGGGCTATGCCCTGGGCTGGTCCGGCCAGTACGAATACATGGAACGTGCCAGGGCGCGCTTGTTGCTGGTGGTGCCCGCGACCCTGAGCCTGATCGCCCTGTTGCTGTTTCTGGCCTTCCGTGATCCGCTGCAGGTTGTCCTGCTTCTGGCGACGGTTCCTCTGGCGCTGGTGGGGGGGGTCTGGCTGCTTTACGGGCTGGATTACGATCTGTCGGTCGCGGTTGCCGTTGGTTTTATTGCCTTGGCCGGCGTTGCCGTGGAAATTGGCGTGGTCATGCTGGTCTATCTGAATCAGTCCATGACGAGTTTGCGGGCACGCATCGCCCGGGAACAGCGCGTCCCCACGCCAGCTGAGCTGCGCCAGGCCGTCATGGACGGGGCCTTGCTTCGCTTGCGCCCCGTGTTCATGACCACCACGACGCTGATCTTTGGGCTGCTGCCGGTGATGTTCAGCCGGGGGGCTGGCTCGGAAGTCATGCAGCGCATCGCGGCACCCTTGTTCGGGGGCACCCTGAGCGCCCTGTTGTTGACCTTGCTGGTGCTACCAGCCGTGTACTTGCTGGCGATGGTTCGCAAATCCTCCGCAAATCGTCCGTAGCCCGTTTACACGTCGCTTGAATCCAACCGGACCGACATCCGTGTTGGATTCTGGCGAACGTTCGATACGCAGGCCCGGAAAATGTTCTGGTCGGCAATGAATAGGGTGAAGCAGAGTTCGCTGATTTATTGATGAGTAGTCACATTGACGATTTTATGGAAAGTGACGGTTGATTGGTCGCGGCGGGTTCGCTGAGTGTTAGTCCAGGGGCGGGGGCTTCGGCGCGAAGAATGCCTTAAAGCGCGCGCTTTGCATTTATTTTTCATTTTGCGCAGTACTGTTTGCGAATTGATAATAATGGGCACGGGACTACGGGGCAGTTTATGGCGGCGGGTCAGGAGTATATGGAGACAGTTGAGCGCATCGCGCAAGGCGTGGTGCGCAACCAGGCCAGTGACATTGACCAGCAAGGTCGATGGCCGGAGCTGGCTTTCCAGGAATTGAAAGCGGCGCGGCTCACAGGACTGAATGCACCGGTGGAATGCGGAGGCATGGGGCGTGGGACTCATGATTTGGCGCTGGTCTGTGAAGCGTTGGGGAGGGAATGCAGTTCCACGGCCATCTGCTTCGGTATGCATTGTGTCGCAACGGCAGTGATAGCCGCAAACGCCTCCGACGAACACAGGCTTCGGTATCTGGAGCCGATTGCAAAGGGAATTCACCTCACGACCCTGTCACTGAGCGAGCCGGGGTCAGGCGGATTTTTCTTTTTCCCCCAAACGCGTATCAAATCCACGACCAGCGGTTATTCAGTAAATGGCGAAAAGCATTTCGTAACCAACGGTGGTCATGCCGACTCTTATGTAGTTTCCGGGCGGAGTATCTCGGAGTCGGATGTTTCCGAGGATTTTAGCTGTGTCGTGATTGATGCAGCGGCGCCGGGTATCGCCTTTGGCGGGCAATGGACCGGCATTGGCATGCGGGGCAATTCTTCGCTGACCATGAGCATGGCGAATGTGGAAATCCCCGACACGCATTTGCTGGGTCGGATTGGCGACCAGACCTGGTATATATTTCAGGTGGTCACGCCGTATTTCCTGCTTGCGATGGCGGGTACCTATCTGGGGCTGGCTCGGCGCGCATTCGATGAAGCCTTGGCCCATGTGAAACAGCGGGTGCTGCGTCACAACGGATCCGCTTTGGCTGACGCGCCCGTGATTCAGCACCGGATTGGCGAAATGTGGGGCCACCTCAACCAGTCGCGCGAGAGCATTCTGGCCGCTGCTTTGCAGTTTGACGCGCAGTCCGGCGACGCCTTGCTGCCGTTACTGGCAACCAAGGCCAATGTTGCCGAGTGCGCGGTCAATATCGTTAATCAGGCCCTGACGCTCTGTGGAGGAATTGGCTATCGACGCGGCGCGGTTCTGGAACGCTTACTTCGCGATGTGCGAGCCTGTGACGTCATGGCGCCGACCACCGATCTGCTGCGGATCTGGACCGGTCGCGCCTTGCTGGACCAGCCGTTGCTGGGCGGATAACGGAATTGGCGGCCAAACCCGTAGGATGCCTGCTGGTCCCGGGGGCGGGTGAGGCGCCCGATCAGCACGATTGGGCCGCAGGCCTCAAACTGCCGTTCCCGATAAGGCTATGTGCCCTGGACGAAACGGTCGGCGCCGATGCGACCGTATTGGTCGCTGTGATCGGCAAAAACGTTGAGTTTCCATTGCCTCAGGCCCAGTTCATCCACAGTCGCTGGCCTGAGGCGCGAATCCTGATTTTGCGGGGCGCCAGCGAGGGTGTGGAACTTCAGCGGCGAATCATGCTGACTCCGGGCCTGGGGTTAAACGTTCGTGTTGTGTCCGATGTCGACGGTGCTTCTGCGATTGCACTATTGCGCGAACAGCTGACGCTCGCTGAGCAACAGGTCGGATTCAGGCGTGATCTGCAGATCGTAAGCACGCATTTGCAGGCATCACCGGTGCGGGCTCCGACCTTTCCCGTGTCGGTTCACGCCTTGCTGCAGTTGCTGCCGATCGGTGTGGTCGTCCTCGATCATCACGACAGGCTGAGTTATCAGAATGATGTGGCCGTGAAGATGGGTTCAGAACGCTCGGGAAGCGAGCATGAGGCGCCGTGGCGAAACTGGCCGTCGGATGCGGCGTCCACAATGGTTCAGCTGCTTGAGCGTGCCCGTGCGCAGCAGTGCGCGGTGTCCGGGACGATTGCTCTGGGTGGTGGCGCGCGAATGGTGCGCCATGTCGACGTGTTGGTTGAAGCCGGTTTGGCGGTCCATGAGCGGGGGGTCGTGGTCGCGTTGCAGGACGTCACCCAGCGGGTTGTTGCAGAGTCGGCGAAATCCAGGTTTCTGGCCAATATCTCCCATGAGTTTCGTACGCCGCTCAGCGCGATCATTTGCTATGGCGAAATCCTGCGGAACGATCTCAATTCGAATTCGGAGCACGCGAAGGCGGTTCAAACCATCACAAGCTCGGCTGAGCACCTGCTTGGTTTGGTCGATGATGTCCTGGATTTTTCGACCCTTGATGCGGGTCCGCAGGAACTGCAGGTCGCGGATTTTGATCTGGCGGAATGTCTGGACGGCATCAGTCGAATGATCGTCGTCAGCTGCGAGAAACGGCAACTGAACTGGGTTTGCGATGTGGCTTTGTCGCGGCCCTGTCGGGTCAGGGGTGATCAGCTAAAGATTGGTCGGATCCTGATTAATCTGTTGAGCAATGCGGTGAAGTTCACTCACGCTGGTGAAGTCCGGCTTAGCGTCCTGCATAAGAATGGCCAATTTCGCTTTGAGGTCAGCGATACCGGGGTTGGCATTCCAGCAGACGAACAGGGCAAGGTCGCCCAAGCGTTCTACCGTGGCGCTGGCGCCGAAAGCGAATCCGGGGCGGGATTGGGGCTCAGTATCTGTGCGCGATTGCTTCAGCTCATGGACAGCGAACTGGAGCTCGATTCGGTGCCGGGGCAGGGCAGTCATTTCAAGTTTGGGCTGACACTCCCGTTGAGCCGATCACCTGAGCTTGAACTGCCGGCGCACTGCAGCGAGATCCCGCGCCTGGAGCCCGGGCGGGAGTTGGCCGTATTGGTCGTCGATGACCACCAGGCAGGGCGTGAGGTTCTTTGCCATTGGTTGCGGGCGGCCGGCGCGAAGGTGTGCGAGGCGAGCAACGGGCGCGAGGCTCTGGCGCTGATAAGGCGCAGAATTCCGGATCTGGTCATTCTGGATCTGCACATGCCGATCATGGACGGCTTCACAACGCTTGCGCAGCTTCGTTCGCACCCGCGCTGGAGAGGAATTTCCTGCATTGCGGTGACGGCGAGTTGCGAAGGCATTCAGCCGTTGTGGAATCAGGAAAGGGGCTTCGCTGCCTGTTTGCATAAACCCTTCAATGTCCACGAGCTGTTCGCGGTGATAAGCCGAGCAACGGGCCTGCAATTCGAAACGGCGCCCAGCCTATCGGCGCTCCCGGTCGATGATGGAGATGGGGAATGCTTGGCCGCCGCCGAAAGCGGTCTCCCGTACCGGGAATCCCTGGCGCAACTGCGGGAATCATCGAGACTTTGCGATGTTGACGAAATCAACAGGATTCTGTCTCGAAGTCCGGCTCTGCCGAGGAGTCTTCGTGCGCAATTGGCAGGCTTTGCTAAGCGCTATGATTTCGCCGCGCTGGAAAGCACGCTCGCGACTTTGCAGTCGGCTCAGCGCGCGCGTGGTTGATCCGCAGGCCTATCAGCTGCTCGGTGCTTGCGAAATCCCCAGTGACGCTTCGGGCCCTTTGCCAATTCAACCGGCGGCTGTGACGGCTTGCGGTGCGAAGATGCGGCCAAGCATCCCGCTGACGCTAACTGAAATCCGGCACGGAGGTCTTCGCGCAAGCCCACGCGCTCAGGCTGGAGCGACGGGCAAGCTAATCGTAAACGTGCTGCCGACCCCCGGTTCGGACTCCACGCGCAAAGTGCCTGAGTGTCGCCTGGCGAAGCCGTAGCACAGCTGCAGACCCAGTCCGGTGCCAGTCTCCAGTTCGGTGCCGAGGGTGCTGAGGTTCTGGAAGTCGGACAATCCCGACACACGATGCGGTGCGATGCCGATGCCGCGATCACGTACCGCGAACTCGACGCAGTCATCCCGCGCCTGGCAATTCAGCCGGATTTCACTGCCGCGGGGACTGAACTTGATTGCGTTGGATAGCAAATTGCAGAGCATCGAATGCAGCATTTTGGGGTCGGCGCGAAATGGCAGTTCGTCACCGCCGACCGATATCTGCATGCCTTTGGCACTGGCCCTGTCCGCCAGATACTCGCTGGCCTGATGCATGGCCGCGTGGCTGCGCAGCATCTCCGCTGCAAACGGGAGTTCACCGGATTCCAGGAGCGACCAGGTCAGCAAATTTTCCACCAAGCCGCCGGCCAGCTGGGCGGCAGCCTCGATTTTTCGGGTGAGCTTGAGCAAGCCGGGCTCCGCGCGCTGCTGGGCGTAATCCCGTATCACCTCAACGTGCTCTCGGACCGTGTGAAAGGGATCGCGCAGGTCATGCCCAAGAATCTTGAACAGACGGTTCTGTTTTTCGACCAGCTGTTCCAGATCGAAACTTTGTCGGCGTAACTCCAGCTGTACCCGGGTCTGCTCGGCGAGCGTTTTCAAGGCCGTCAACTGGATGTCACTGAGCTTGCGCGGCCGGGTATCAATCGCACAAAGCGTTCCCAGGCCATAGCCATCCCGCGATATGAGGGGCGCCCCGGCATAGAAGCGAATGCCCGGTTCTGACAGGACCAGAGGGTTGTCCGCGAAACGCACATCCGTGAGCGTATCTTCGACCACCATGACTTCGTTGCTCAGGATCGCGTGTGCGCAAAAAGCGAGGTCCCTGTGGGTTTCTCTAGGGGTCAGTCCGACGCGGGCTTTGAACCATTGGCGGTCCTTGTCAATCAGACTGATGAGAGCGATGGGCGTATTGCAAATGTACGCGGTCAGCTCAACAAGATCGTCGTAGGACGCTTCCGCGTCCGTGCCGAGGATTGCATAGGAATGCAGAGTCTCTAGCCTGCGGCTCTCGTTTGCGGGATAGGGCGCCGATTGCAAATCAGCTCGCCTGTTGGTCGGTGGGCGGCTGGGCGTGGGCTGGGCCTAAGGGCAGGTCGATCGTGAATTGCACACCCTGCCCGAGGTCGCTTTCAAGCTGAAACGCGCCGCCGAGCTGTTCACATGCCGTGGCAATGATGTGCAGGCCCAAGCCGCTGCCACCATCATTCGCGCGTGTGGTGAAAAACCGCTGCATGACTTCTTTTTGCAATTTTGTGTCGATGCCGCACCCATTGTCACGATACGCCAAAACGAGTCGATCACGGTCATTGATTCGTGCTTCGATGTTTATCTCGCCCGCTGCCTCCGCTGCAAAAGCATGGGTGAGCGAGTTGACGATAAGGTTGCGCAGTATTTTTGCAAGCAGCCCGGCCTGCATCTGGACCTCGATGTCTTCCGGTACGCAGTTGTTGATCTGAATGTTGCGGTGTTTGAGCTTATGCCCAAGACTGCGTACAACCATATCGACATGCGTACGCAGATTGAGATCGCGCTGGCGCGAACTCGAAAGGTCTACGGCATTGATTTTCAGCTCGCGCATCAGTTCCGTCGCGCTGCCGATATTGCTCTCCAGCAGCTCACAGGCCTCCCTGGCCTTTTCCAGAAAGATTTTCAGATCGGATTCGCGCAAGGTGTTTGCACTGAGGCTTGCGTCGATCGAGCGGGTCGCACCGCTCAGAAAGCTTGCTGCGGTCACACAGGTACCCAGTGGGGTTCCCACTTCATGCGCGACATCGGCGACCATTTCGCCTAACTGGGCCAGAGATTCTCGGTCGAGCAGGCGCGCTCGCATGTCCTTGACCAGCAAGGCCAGACGCAGGTGTGTCTGCAGTCGCGCGAGAAATTCGGTGCGCCGCAAGGGCTTGGTCAAATAATCAATGCCGCCAGCTTCGAATCCGAGCTCAACGTCACCGCTCTTGGCGGTCAGGAAGATGACCGGGATGTCCTTGCCGGCTTCCGTGCGCTTGATCTCACGACAGGTCTCGAAACCGTCCATTTCCGGCATGATGACATCCAGCAGGATCAAATCCGGCTGCAGACGCGGAATCAGGTCGATGGCTTGTCGACCACTGAGCGCCACCGAGATACGCCAGTCTTGATCCGCAAGAATGCTCCTGAGCAGATCAAGGTTGGAGGGCAGATCATCAACCAGCAACAAGGTCGGGCGGCGGTCGAGTTCGGCGATATGCTGATTGGTCATGGCTGGATGGCTCGGGTCAGGTGCTTGCGGAGTTCCTCAAAGGCGTATTTGCTGCTGAGGGCGTGCAGAAAAGCCCGCGTTTGGGAGCAGATTTCGGAATCCGTCGCGCCATCCAGAAGTTGTTCCAGTTCAGAGCTGGCGTGATTTTTCGCGGCCGCGTCGAGGCGTTTTGCCAAGTCGCTGTCGATCCGCGGTCTGAAATGAGTCGGCGGCGGCACCGGGGCGTCAATCAGCTTGGTCACTTGGGTGGTTTCCGTCAGGTCGAACTGCAGGCCTAACAAGGATTCCAGGCAGTCATAGATGCTGGCGAATTCGAACGGCTTGGCCACGAATTCGTCGAACCCATGAGCGAGATAGTCGGCGCGCGAGTGCAAGAGGTTGGAGGCTGTGACCGCAACGCAAGGCAGCTGGGCTGTGAGCGGCTCGGCCCGGAGCTGGGCAACGACCTCGTCACCGCTCAGACCGGGCATGCGCACGTCCAGAAACAGGATGTCCGGTTTGTGTGCGCGGGCGAGATTGAGTGCTGCTATGCCATCCTGGGCCTCGATGACTTTTACGCCAATCGTGCGGAGCATCTGTGCAAGCATGTGTCTGTTGCCCGCGGTGTCGTCGGCAACGAGCGCCAGGACTTTCTTTTGGCCCTCAGATAGACGCCCCTGCTTGGGAACTGGACTTCTTTGACTGACCGGAGCTCCAGTCGACGGAAGTGCGAGTACAAAGCTGAAAGAGCTGCCGCGCCCGACTTCGGACTCGACCTCCAATTCCGTGCCCATGACCTGCAGCACGGCCTTGCATAAAGCCAGCCCGAGGCCAGCCCCCGAGTGTTCGAGCCCAACGGCTGGGCCTTGAAAAAAAGTCTCGAAGATATCGCGGCGCAGCGAATCCGAAATGCCCTGCCCGGTGTCCTTCACGCGCACGGCGACCCACGGCGCACCTTCCTGCGTGAGGTGCTCGACGCTCAGACGGATCTTGCCACCCGGCGCGGTGAATTTGAAGGCGTTCGAGAGCAGGTTGGTGAAGACCTTCTCGAG
>JBFIIN010000078.1:0-11328 GCA_041601225.1 Oceanococcus sp. | reverse complement strand
GTCAGGCGCCAAGCCGCATTACGCATTACATTACGGTGACACCTTACCAATTCGGGCATTACGGGGCATTACGGTGGCATTACGGTGACACCTTACCAATTGGCATTACGGTGACACCTTACCAATTGCCCAATTTTTCCGGGGCATTACGGGCATTACGGTGACACCTTACCAATTGCCCAATTTTTCCGCGGGGTGTAGTTTCCTTGCATGTCCCGACTCCCACGCATCGTCGTTCCCGGTCTCGCGCATCATGTCACCCAGCGCGGCAACCGCCGTCAGCAGATATTCCTTGAGGAGGACGACTACGCGCTGTACCGGGATCTGATGGCGCAAGCCTGCAAGGAGCATGGTGTTGAGGTGTGGTCGTACTGTCTGATGCCCAACCATGTGCATCTGGCGCTCGTGCCCGCTGAACGCGATGGACTTTCACGGGCGGTTGGAGAGGCACATCGACGATACAGTGCCTACATCAACGCGCGCTTGCGGGTGACCGGTCATCTGTTTCAAGGGCGCTTTGGCTGCGTGGCGATGGATGAGGCACACCTTCTGGCGGCGATTCGCTACATCGCGCTGAATCCCGTAAAAGCGGGATTGGTGAAGCAGGCAACGGCCTGGCGCTGGTCCAGTGCCGCTGCTTTGGCAGCCGGGAGGGATGACGTTCTGGTTACGGTGGCACCGGCGTTGGAGCGCACGGGCAATTTCGAACTGTTTCTGGGAGCACGCGAAAACGATAGTCTTGTGCGGGCGCTGCAACGCGGCGCGTCAGTTGGACGGCCGCTGATGGCTGATGCGGAATTGTTGGCGTTGGAACGGGAAATGGGTATCAGCTTGAAGCCGCGCAAGCGAGGCCCCAAGCCGGCTGCGTCGAAAGATGATGGGCAGAGAGAATTGTTGTAATTGGTAAGGTGTCACCGTAATGCCCAAGCCGGCTGCGTCGAAAGATGATGGGCAGAGAGAATTGTTGTAATTGGTAAGGTGTCACCGTAATGCCTCACCGTAATGCTCATCAAGCCCTCCACGCTCCACCAAATAAAAACCCCGCTATTGCGGGGTCTTGATTTGGCGGAGAGAGAGGGATTCGAACCCTCGGTACGCGCGAAGCGTACAACGGTTTTCGAGACCGCCCCATTCAACCACTCTGGCACCTCTCCGGTCCGGCTGCGGTGTGTTCGACGCCGGGGCGCGGGATTCTACGGGAAAGGGGCGTGGATAGGCCAGAGTGGTGGCCGTATGTTTGCAGCCTGGTGCGGGCTGGCCCAATGGAAAATGGGATCAGTCGCTCCACGAAAGGCTACACTCCAAAACCGTGGCTACTTCCGCACAAAGTGTTTACATAGCGCCGGCCAGGGGCGGCCCGGACCATTCGGCGCACCGTCGCCCAAAGCTGGCTCTGCTGGCTCTGCTGGTGTGGGTGACCGGTCTGACCACCTGTTCACCGACGGCGCCACTGATTGATCAGGTGCGTACGCTTGGCGTGCTGCGCGTGGCGACGACCAACGGACCGACGACCTATTACACGGGCGCGGAAGGTGAACTGGGCTTCGAGTTTGATCTGAGCTCGCGTTTCGCCGAGTTTCTAGGGGTGGCCCTGGAGCTTGTTGTTGTGGATTCGGGCTCGGCGGCGATCGCCGAAGTCACCTCTGGCCGGGCCCATCTCGCTGCCGCCGCGCTGACGGTGACACCGGATCGGGACACCAAAGTCCGGTTTACACCGCGCATCAGAGGCGTCACGCCCCAGCTGGTGTACAAGCGCGGCAAGCGACGGCCGCGCAAACTGGAAAAAATCACCGAGCCGATCATCGTCCCGCAACACAGCGGCCACATCGAATTGCTGGGAAGGCTGCATCGCGAACACGCCAATATCGCCTGGATCGAGCGCCCCGACACGGATGCCGAGGAACTTCTGGTCGAAGTGGCTCAGGGCACGATCCGGCATACGGTCGCCAATTCCGACCTGGTGTCGATCACCCGCCGTTACTACCCGGACCTGGGCGTGGCCTTGCCGCTGGCCGAATCCAGCGATCTGTCCTGGGCGCTGGCGCGCGGCCCGGACGCCTCTTTGTTCAATCAGGCGGTCGCCTTTCTGCAATCACTGGTCGAAGCCGATGAACTGGCACGCATCCACGACCGCCACTTCGGCCATGTCGATCGCATCGACAGCTACAGCACCACCGCTTTTGCCGAGCATGTGGAGCAGCGCCTGCCGAAGTTTCGCAGGGCTTTTCAGCAGGCCGGCGAGGAACAGGGCCTGGACTGGCGGCTGCTGGCCGCGGTTGGCTACCAGGAGTCGCATTGGAATCCCAAAGCCAAGAGCCCGACCGGGGTTCGTGGCTTGATGATGCTCACGGCAGATACCGCGAAATATCTGAAGGTGGCCAATCGCAACGACCCGGCCCAGAGCATCGAAGGCGGTGCGCGCTATCTGCGCGAAATCATGGGCCGCCTGCCGAGCGACATCCCTGACCCTGACCTGATCTGGATGACGCTGGCGGCATACAACATGGGCCTGGGACATGTCTTCGACGCCCAGAAGATCACCGCGGAGCGGGGCGGCGATCCCCGCCGCTGGGTGGACGTACGCGCCTCGCTGCCCCTGCTGACCCAGCCCCGTTGGCATGCCAAGACCAAGCATGGCTACGCCCGCGGCCACGAGGCGGTGACCTATGTGGGCAATGTCCGCAGCTACTATGATGTGCTGCTGTGGATGACCGCACCGACCCCGGTACGGGAGGCGCCCCCCCCACCGCCGGTCATTACCAACCTGCCGGACACCTCACCACTGGATATCAATATCCCGGTGCTTTGAGCGGGCGCCACTGGCCAGCGCGGGCGGTGCTGCCGATAATACGCGCCCCTCTGCGCTGAATCGGAAAATGAGCCAGTACGTCTACAGCATGAATCGGGTCGGCAAGATCGTCCCGCCCAAGAAACAAATCCTGCGTGATATCTCCTTGTACTTCCTGCCCGGCGCCAAGATCGGCGTGCTGGGTTACAACGGCTCGGGCAAGTCGACGCTGCTGCGCATCATGGCCGGGGTGGACGAGGAATATCTGGGCGAAGCCCATCCGCAGCCCGGTCTGAAAATCGGCTATCTGCCGCAAGAGCCGCAACTGGATCCGAGCAAAGACGTGCGCGGTAATGTCACGGAAGCCCTGGCCGACATCACCAACGCCCAGGCCGAACTGGACGCGGTCTACGCCGCCTACGCCGAGCCCGATGCGGATTTCGACAAGCTCGCCGCCAAGCAGGCTGAACTTGAAGCCATCCTCGACACCGCCGATGGCCACAATGTCGATGTCCTGCTGGACAAGGCCGCCCATGCCCTGAACCTGCCGCCCTGGGATGCCGACGTCAGCACGCTGTCTGGCGGCGAGCGCCGCCGCGTCGCGCTGTGCCGGCTGCTGCTGTCCAAGCCGGACATGCTGCTCTTGGATGAGCCCACCAATCACCTGGATGCCGAATCGGTCTCCTGGCTGGAAAAATTCCTGCAGGACTTCACCGGCACCGTGGTGGCGGTTACCCATGATCGCTACTTCCTGGACAATGCCGCCGGCTGGATTCTGGAACTGGACCGCGGGCACGGCATCCCCTGGCAAGGCAATTATTCATCCTGGCTGGAGCAAAAGGAACAGCGCCTGGCTCGGGAAGACAAAACCGAGGCCGCCCATCACAAAGCCATTTCTGCCGAACTGGAATGGGTGCGCAGCAATCCCAAGGGCCGTCAGGCGAAAAGCAAGGCGCGCCTGAAACAGTTCGAGGAAATGCAGTCCCAGGAATTCCAGAAGCGCGCCGAAACTCAGGAAATCTACATTCCGCCGGGTCCGCGCCTGGGCGACCTGGTATTTGAGGTCAAGGACATTGCCAAGAAGTACGGCGACCGCACGCTCTATGAAAATCTCAGCTTTACGGTGCCGCAAGGCGCCATGGTCGGCATCATTGGCCATAACGGTGCGGGCAAGACCACCTTGTTTCGCATGCTCACTGGCGAAGAACAACCCGACGCCGGGGAGATACGCATCGGCGAAACCGTACAGGTGGCCTATGTCGATCAATCCCGTGATGACCTCAACGCGGGCAAGACCGTGTGGGAAGAAATCTCCGACGGCCTGGACCTGATTCAGGTCGGCAGTTACCAGGTCCCGTCACGCGCCTATCTGGGCCGCTTCAACTTCAAGGGCTCGGATCAGCAGAAACGGGTGGGTGACCTGTCCGGCGGCGAGCGCAATCGCCTGCATCTGGCCAAGCTGCTCAAGTCCGGTGGCAATGTGCTGCTGCTGGATGAGCCCACCAATGATCTGGACGTGGAAACCCTGCGCGCGCTGGAAGAGGCCCTGCTGGCCTTCCCCGGCTGCGCCATGGTGATCTCGCATGATCGCTGGTTCCTGGATCGCATCGCGACCCATATCCTGTCTTTTGAAGACGACGGCGAGGTTTGCTTCATCGAAGGCAATTACCAGGACTACGCGGCCGATTTCAAGAAGCGCAAAGGCGTGGAAGTCGGGGCCAACGAACGTGCCAAGCACCGCAAACTTGCCTGATCAAACCGAGCTGCTGGCCCGCGCCCAGGCTCTGCTCGAACGCCTGGAAGCGCGCTGGCCAGCCCCGCAGGGCCAGCCTGATGATGCGACCCAGGCCCACCGCTGGTCGCGCGAGGACGGCTTTGTGCCGATTGCCCGACCGCGTGTGGTGCAGCCCGACGAACTGCTGAACATCGACCGCCAGAGCGCGGTGCTGATGGCTAACACCGAGCAATTTCTGGCCGGCAAGCCCGCCAATCACGCCCTGCTGTGGGGGGCGCGCGGCACCGGCAAATCCTCGCTGATTCGCTCGCTGCTGAGCCGCTATGCCGACACCGGCCTGCGCCTGATCGAAATTGATGCCGCTGACCTGCGTTATTTGCCGCGTTTGCTGGCCGGACTCAAGCCCGGCGCGCTGCGCTACATTCTGTTCGCCGATGATCTGTCCTTTGACGCGGCGGATCCCAGCTACACGGCGCTCAAAGCCCTGCTGGACGGCTCACTGGCGGCCACGCCGGAGCACGTGCTGATCTACGCCACCTCCAACCGCCGTCACCTGATGCCGGAATCCATGACCGACAATCTGGATACCCACATCGAAGCGGGTGAACTCCACCCCGGCGAAGCCGTGGAGGAAAAAATCTCCCTGTCCGAGCGCTTTGGCGTGTGGCTGGCCTTTCATCCCTTTAGCCAGGATGAATACCTGGCCTGCCTGCGCCATTGGCTCACTCGGCTCGGCGTCGAGTCCACGCAACAACTGGAGGCCGACGGCCTGCGCTGGGCGCTGCGCCGCGGCGCCCGCAACGGACGCGTGGCCTATCAATTCGCAGTGTCTTGCCTGGCCGCCGACTAGCCTGTCATCGAGAGCGCGCAAAGCGCGCGTAGCAATCTCCTGCCTAAGAGCGATTCACCCCAGCAGCGAATTGACCCGGTCAACATAGGCCTGCATCGCGTCATCGGCCGACATCCCGGACAATTTCGCCCAGGCGTCAAATTTGGCCCGACCCACCATGTCCAGCATTCCCGGCCGTTTGCCGGAAGCGTCGCCGGCGCTGCCCTGCTTGAAATGCGCGTACAGAAATAACAAATCGTCATTGCTGGGCCGCTCGGTCAAGGTTTTGACATCGGCTTGGGCTTTTTCGAATGCAGCTTGCAGATCAGACATGGTGTACTCCCCGAAAGAACGTCTGAGTCTGTCACAGCCCCAATCCGCCAATCAATCCGGGCCGCGTCGCTCCAGCGTCACGAAACTGAGATCGAATGCATTCCTGGCATCCGCTGGCCGCGCTTCGCGGGCGACTTCCTGCCATTGCGCCAGATCCAGAACCGGGAACCAGGCATCACCCTCGGGCTGGGCGTGGACCTGGGTCAGGTAGATGCGCTGCGCCAGGGGCAACACGCTGGCATAGATTTGCGCGCCGCCAATCACCATGATTTCAGCGTCACCGCACAAAGCCAGCGCCGCCTCCAGACTCGCCACCGTTTCCACATCCGGCACCGGAATAGGCGCGCCGCGCGACAGCACGATATTGCGCCGCCCCGGCAGGGCCGTGCCGATGGATTCAAAGGTCTTGCGCCCCATCAGTATCGGATGACCCATGGTCACGGCCCGAAAATGCTGCATATCCGCCGGCAGCCGCCAGGGCAGCTCATTGCCACGGCCAATCACCTGATTGTCGGCAGCCGCAACAACCAGCGAAATTCGGCCTGTCGGGGATTCTCTGGTCGTCATTCAGCGCTTTTTGTAGATCACCACGGTGCCGGCAATTTTGTCATGCCAGGTCTGTTTGCGGGGATCAAAGGCGACCCACAGACAACCCAGCATCAGTGGCAGCATCGACACCGCATAGGCGAAGTAGCGGATCGTGTAACGCGTGCCGGTGGCGGGCAGCAAAGTCTGCGCATCCACAATGCGCGCGCCGATCAGCATCTTTCCTGGTGTGGCCTGCAAGCGCGCCCAAAGCAGCAGCACCGCCAGCGACGGCAACACCCAGGACACCAGCATATGCCCGGATCCCATGACCCATTGCCCAGGCGCAAGATCCGCGCTGCCGTACATCCAGAACAGCAGTGGCCAGGTGAGAATCAGCAACAGCGCCGCGTCCACCAAGGTGGCCAACACGCGCGCCCAGAATCCGACATATCTGACGATAGAATTGCTATCGAATGTGGACACGCCGGGCGGTTCCGGGCTCAGGGCTGCATCCACTATTTGTCCGCCCGCCCACCGCGCAGCTTGGCCGCAAGGTCTGCGAAGGGCTGAAAGGTGTTGGTCGCAGCCTGACTGCTCTCGCCCACCTCGCGTTCGCCATGCCGGGCATGCTCCGCGTCATGGCAGTACAGGCATAACAATTCCCAATTACTGCCATCGCGCGGATTGTTGGCGTGATTGTGATCACGATGATGCACCGTCAATTCGCGCAGGTTCTGGCGATTGAACTCCCGACGGCAGCGGCCACAAATCCAGGGATACAGTTTCAGCGCTTGCTCGCGGTAACCACTTTCGCGTTCCGTGCGCGCCTTGTTGGCCTCCGCAACGACGCGATCCAGCCGCGCCGGGTCGGGCGGCCCACGGCGGCTCATCCTGTCACCCGCCATCCGCGCCGCGCCCCCGCGACCATCAATTCGGCCGTCGGCGCGAACGGCGCAGACCCAGCGTTGCCCCCAAGGCCAGCAGGACCCACGTCAGCGTCCCGCTGCCTGATCCGGCGGCCGCTTCATCAAGCAAGGTGTTGGGAGCCGGGTTCAGATTTGCAGCGGTATCCGCCGCGGCGTCAATCACCACCACGGACAGAACCATGAGCAGATTCTCGTCGGTCGGCTCCTTGGGGCTGACCCCGCCGTTGTAATCGCCACTGGAGTAATTCCGCAATGGCAGGCTGGAGAACGGCGGGCCAAAGTCAAAACGGCTGAACTGGGCCAGGGTATTGACCACTGTCATACCGTCTGCAAGCACCTCGCCGAATACCGTAAATCCGCCGTTTTGCACATCAAGGTTTGCGCTGTTGTCGCCCAGATTGAAGAACCACTGCGAGGTCGCGCTGTCGGGATCCCCCCCCAGCGCGGCCATGGCAATGGTACCGGTCACAGTCGAATGCACGGGTTCATTGACCACCGGCCCGGCGCTGGCAATGCCGCGACTGGCATTGTCCTCGTGAACGAAGCCGCCACCCTGAATCACAAAGTTGGCGGCAGAGCGATGAATGAAAGAATTCGTGTAGGCGCCATTGTCGACATAGTTCAGAAAATTGGCCACGGTGGCCGGTGTGGTCTGGTCGTACAGATTGACCTCGAAATTACCCAGCACGGTCTGGAACTGGACGACGGTCGCATGCGCCGCCGGAACCAAAGGCAGGCCCGAAAACAATGCGACAAGGAACTTTCGGATCATGGGCGGTGCTTCGGCCTTCGGCATGGAAAAGTGACCGGGCCCAGCCCGGCACACACAGATTCTAGCGGACTCGCAGGTCCTTGCGCGGCCGGCCGAACTTCATCCACAGGGTCACGGACTCACAGATTCCGAGCGGGTCGCGACAGCTGGGGCCTCATGCGCGTATGCCGCTAGCCACAGTACGCGAAACGCCAGTCCGAGCCGCTAAGCAAACAGCGCCTTCGCGTGGTGACGTAGATGATCGGCAACAAAGCTTTGGATGAACCAATAGGAATGATCGTAGCCGGATTGCCGCCGCAGGCGCAGGCGCTGACCTGCGACCTGAGCCGCCCGCTCCAGCGATTCGGGGCGTAATTGGCTCTCCAGAAACTGATCCTGCTCCCCCTGATCAATCAGAATTTCGCCCGCCCACGCGGCGCGCTGCAGCAGGCAGCTGGCATCCCAGTCCTTCCAGGCCAGGCGGTCGGGGCCAAAATAGTTCATGAAGGCCTTTTCACCCCAGGGCACGGCGCAGGGGTTGGCAATCGGTGCAAATGCAGAAACCGATTGCCAGCGCGACGGTTCCCGCAAAGCGGTAACCAGCGCGCCATGCCCGCCCATGGAATGGCCGAATATGCCACGTCGGTCCGGCCGCACCGGAAAGTGACGCTCGATCAGCTGCGGCAGCTCGTACTGAACATAGGTTCCCATGCGGTAGTGCTTGTCCCAGGGAGCCTGCGTCGCGTCCAGGTAAAAGCCTGCGCCAACGCCGAAATCCCAATCGTCGGCCTCACCCGGCAAATCCAGGCCGCGCGGACTGGTATCGCAAGCCACCAGCACCAGACCCAGTTTCGCGGCCAGACGCTGGGCACCGGCCTTGATCATGAAGGTCTCGTCGGTGCAGCTGAGGCCGGCCAAATAGTAGAGCGCCGGCAACATGGCCTGGCCGGCCCGCGGCGGCTGGAAAACCGCAAAATTCATTGCCGTCCCGGTGGCCGCGGACTGGTGCGTATAGAAGCCCATGGTCCCGCCAAAACAGGCCTGCTCGCTACGGGTGATGAGCGCGCCATCCGGCATCAGTAAACCACCACACCACGAATCGACTCGCCGCTGGCCATCAGCTCGAATCCCTCATTGATTTTCTCCAAGGGCATTACATGGGTAATCAGGTCATCGATATTGATGCGCCCGTCCATGTACCAGTCGACGATGCGCGGCACGTCCGTACGCCCACGCGCGCCGCCAAAAGCGGTACCCTGCCAGCGGCGACCGGTCACCAGCTGGAATGGCCGGGTGCTGATTTCCTGCCCGGCGGCGGCCACCCCGATGATGGTCGAAACGCCCCAGCCCCGGTGACAGCACTCCAGCGCCTGGCGCATCAGCTCGACATTGCCGACACACTCGAAACTGTAGTCCGCGCCACCGCCAGTCAACTCCACCAGATGGGCGACGAGGTCGCCATCTATTTCACGCGGATTGACGAAATGCGTCATCCCGAACTGGCGGGCAATGGTTTCCCGCTGGGGGTTCAAATCCACCCCCACAATCATGTTGGCGCCCACCATCTTCGCGCCCTGGATCACATTGAGCCCTATGCCGCCCAGGCCAAATACCACCACATTGGCGCCGGCCTCCACCTTCGCGGTGAACAGCACCGCACCGATCCCCGTGGTCACACCGCAGCCGATGTAGCAGATCTTTTCGAATGGCGCGTCCTCACGCACCTTGGCCAGCGCGATTGCGGGCATGACCGTGTAGTTCGCGAAGGTCGAACAGCCCATGTAATGCATCAGCGGCTTGCCCTGAAACGAAAACCGCGATGTGCCGTCCGGCATCAGGCCCTGCCCCTGGGTTGCCCGGATCGCGGTACACAGATTGGTCTTGTGTGAGGTGCAGCTCTTGCACTCCCGGCACTCGGGCGTATACAGCGGAATCACATGGTCGCCGGGTTTCAGCCCCGTCACGCCGGCGCCAATCTCCACCACCACGCCTGCGCCTTCATGGCCCAGGATCGACGGAAACAGGCCCTCGGGATCGGCACCGGACAGGGTGTACTTGTCGGTATGACAAAGGCCGGTGGCCTTGATTTCCACCAGCACCTCGCCCGCCCTGGGACCCTCCAGCTGCACGGTCTCAATACTCAGTGGCTCACCAGCGGCAAAGGCCACCGCAGCGCGTACGTCCATATCCGGCTCCCGGAAATTTGCAGGGCCGTAGAGTTTAGACGGATACGTGACCGAGGAATTGCTCTGTGCCTTCGACCCGGACTCCCCGAATTGCAATGAGATTGCGGGGACCCTCATTTTGGTCGAATATACCGTCATAGTCCGCGCGGAGCCGAGCCGACCGCAGGGCGGCCGGATGGTTTGCGCGGGGGTGAGTCTGCGGCGGGATCGGAGCCTGCATCGCCTGAAAGGTGCACCATGACGAATTCTGGCAAATGGCTGTTCTTGCTCCTGGCGGCATTCGCCGCAGGCTTTGCCCGGGCCGAGCAGGTCCCGGCGCTGTCATTCGAGCCGCCCGGTATTGGCGAGGTACTCGGTAGCCAGATTGGCGAAGCGCTGGCCGCAGTGCATGAACATGCCAACAACAAATCCCGTTTTGCGGCAAAAATCGGGCGGGCGCGCTCACAGTATTTCCGCTATTTTCCGGACAAGCCGGGCTTTGCCGAGGCAGAAGCCAATTTCGCGCGCCGGCTCTACGAAAAGGATCTGTACTACCTGCAACTGGAACTGGCAGGTGCCTCAACCAGCGCGCTCGGCGTCAGTGGCGGCCTGCAGGCACTGTTGCAGCTGGAGCAGTTTTCCGGCGGCCAGCTTGACGACGGCATCCCCTCCGAAGCGCGGCGCGAGTTTTCCCACTGGGTCGCCGCGATCACCTGGCAATTCGGCGGCAATCCCATGGGCGCAAGCCGGGAGCAGGCAATTGCCGCTCTGAAGCAGGCCCAACCGGAATATGAGGAATACAGAAAGGTCCGCGACGCGGCCGAATTCAGTCAGGCCGGGATTTCCCAGCAACAACTCGCGGCCCTGCACGCCCGACGCGCGGAGGAAAAACGCCTCGCCCTGGAGCGCGAGCGTCGTGAAGCCGAGGAACGCCGGCGTCGGCTGGACGAGCTCGCGCGGCTCGCTGCCGAAAAGGCCGCAGCCCAGGAGGCCGCACGGGAGGCGCAACGCGCGGCCGAGGCCAGGGCGCAGCGTGACGCCGAGAAGGGACTCAAAGCCGGACTTGCGGCCTGCGACAGTCTGCCGGCTTCCCTTGAGCAGGCTGACTGCCGAATGCAGGCTTGCATGAATCACAAGCGGGCCTGCGCGTTTCCGGACCAGATGGCGTACAGCAAGGCGCTGCAGGAGGAACAGCTGCGCAAGGCCAGCGACGACCGACAGGCCCGCACGGACGCCATGACGGCCGCCTACGAGGCGCGCGACAGGGCCCGTC
>JBFIIN010000077.1:0-11390 GCA_041601225.1 Oceanococcus sp. | reverse complement strand
GCCTTGATCACGACCTGTGGATGGGGCCAGTAATTGATGCCCAGATTGCTGTTGGTTTCCTCACGGCCCTGAACCAGTTCGTGCGCGCTGTAGCGGGCAAACAGGCCCAGTTGTTCGCAGAGCCGCAGATTCGGTTCCAGATACCAGCCGGAAATCTTGTCCTTGTTTAGCGCTTTGGGTCGCTCGCCATTGATGGTCCAGCGCGCATACAGGGCACGGACGCCAAACAGCCCGCGGGTATAAATCGCGTGTGCAGAGAACAGCAGGGCGTCGTCGACACCATCCTGACCATCCTGCGAAACGTCGGATTGATATTGCGCCGTTGCCGCCAGATCCAGGCCGGAAATGCCTTGATAGCGCACACGCCCGGTCAGCGCCCAGTCATTTGCGATCGCTTCGGCCACTTTCTGACGTCCGCCACGGATGGGGTTGCCGCTTTCTATGTTCACCTCCAGGCCGCTGTGGAGCATCAGCTCATAGCTCAGGCTCGAATCCTGGAACCGCCCGCCCAGGCCCAAACCGGCCTCCCACCAGGTGGCGGGGATGATCCGGTTTTCGATGCGGTTGCGCTCCACGCCGTAGAAACTCGGCGGTTCATGAGTCTCATTCAGGATGCCGACCGGCACCAGCATCACGCCGCCGCGCAGGAATTGGCCGGGCGCCAGATCATACTCCAGGTAGGCCTGCTCCAGCTCCACTTCGCCCGGGGCGTCTCCGCCAGCGGTCAGCGCGTGCTCCAGCTCGAATTCCGAACGAAAACGCAGTCTGGTATTGAAATCATGGCCGAAGAACAGGACGAATCGGTGAAAGTCGATCTGATCGTCGCCATCTTCGACCATGTTGTAATGCAGTTCGCCATAGCCCCCGATATGCGTCGCCGATCTGTTTTTGTGATCGCGCAACTGGTCGATCTGGTCTTGCTGGGCTGCGACAATCTCGGCCAACTCGTCCACGGTCGGGGTGGCGAAAACGTTGGTGGCTAATAGCGCGAGGGCTAACACACTGGCGGGTCGAATCATGGCGCTTCGGGTTCCTGGTGAAGTGGATAGCGGCACCTTAAGGGATTTTGTTGCGAATGACAATGATTCGCATTTGCGATAGATCGGTCTCTATATGCTATTGACAATCGTTCTCATTTGCGTTTACATGATGCCAAGCCCATTCGCGAAGTCGTAAAGCATGTACGTCTGCCTGTGCCATGCCGTCAATGAATGCCGGGTTCGGGAGCTCGTTCACGGTGGTGAAACCTCGGTGAAAGGCCTGCGCCTCAAGACCGGCCTCGGTTCAACCTGTGGCAAGTGTGTGCCGCAGGCGCGGCAGGTTCTCCAGAGCAGCATGCCCGCGCCTGGGGCCACGGTCATTCGCGGTCAAACGCAGGCGGCGTAAACGCGAATCATTTGCTTTTTCGCTAGCGTCCCATCCTCAGAAACCGGATTCTGCTAGGCTCCTCGCCCCGCACGTTTTTGATATCCACCGGAGGGCCGCATGCTGGGTGATGCCAAGGTTATTGAGCACCTGAATTTGGGCTTGCGCAACGAACTCACCGCGATCAATCAGTATTTCCTGCACGCTCGAATGTACGGAAATTGGGGCTTTTCGGCGCTGGCGAAGCACGAGTATGACGAATCCATCGACGAGATGAAGCATGCCGATGCGCTGATCGAGCGCGTGCTCATGCTGGAAGGTTTGCCCAATCTGCAGGACATCGGCAAGTTGCGGATCGGCGAGAACGTGCGCGAATGCCTGGAGTGCGATTTGGCACTGGAGCGGGAGGCCCATCCCATGTACCGCGACGCCATAGCGTACTGCGAGTCGGTTGGCGATTACGTAAGCCGCGAGTTGCTGGTCAAAATTCAGAAAAGCGAAGAAGAACACATCGACTGGCTGGAAACCCAGCTGGCGTTGTTCGACAAGGTGGGGGCCGAAAACTATTTGCAATCACAGATGGGGGATTGATCCCCGGTAGCAAATTCTCTCTCCTCGAGCCGGTTGCCAGGCCCGATGGATGGCTCGGAGATCTGCGCTAGGAGTGTGGTCGGTAGGAACCGATGAGTCGAGACAAAGCGCTTGCGGAGCGAATTTTTCGATCGTTCGAGGCGAATAGTCGTGCTCTTCAACGCGCAGGATCGGCAAATTCGAGCGACAGCGCGAAGTCGCAGGCCATTGCGTTTCTGCCGCCCACACTTCTAGAAGGGTTGCAGTTCGACCAGCAGGGTCATCGTCACCAGAAACAGAACCGGAACTTCATTGATCCAGCGCAAGGCTTTGTGGCTGTAGCGTTTGGGCTCCCGCACCAGTTGCAGGCGAATTCGGTTGAGGTGCAGATGATACGCGACCAGGCCGACGGCCAGACCCAGCTTGGCGTGGAGCCAGCCTGGCATGGGCCACCACCAGCCGACGATGAGCCACAGCCCGAAAAAGACCGTGCCGGCCATGCCGATACTCATGATGACGTAAAGCCGGCGCTCCATGAGGAGAAAACGCTCCAGGCTCAAAGAGTCATCGGCCATCACGTGATATACGAACAGGCGCGGGAGATAGAACAGTCCGGCGAACCAGGTCACCATGAAGATGATGTGGAAAGATTTGACCCAAAGCATCAGGCGATTCTACCTTGCGCGCACGGCTCCACGTCAGGGCCGGTAGCTGCTTTCTATGGCATTGCGCGTCAGGACGCCGTAAATCACCCGCTTTTCATGACGGGTTGCCCGTTCGGCGAACAGGGCTTCGACGCCGCTCTCGCGCAATTTGTCGTAAGCCTCCTGTAATGAAGCGCGCAGATGGATGGGCACGGCCTGCAAGCGCTCGGCGGGAATTTTGGCCAGAACCAGCCTATAGTCCGCCGCCTTGCCGTCAGCTTCAGCGGCATTGACGGCGCGCAACAGGTCCGCCGCGGGGATCAGAGACGCCGTGTTGGTCTCTCCCTCGACCAGAAACCAATCGGGCCTGAGGGTCAGCAGTTCACGGGCCTGGCCCAGACTGAGGTCGGCGGAGACCGCACGGAAGTTGCGGTTCATCGCGGCAATCACGCTGATACGTCGCAAGGACTGCGACACCGGGTCATTGCGGTAGTCCAGGCCCCGATTGCGCAGCAGCCGTGCGAAGATGGATTCATCCCCGGTGCGGCTGCGCGCAACAAGGATTGCGGTGATTACGGTAAGCATCGCAGGGAATACCACTTCAGTTCGAGCCGACAGTTCGAGAACGACGATCAGTGCTGTCAGCGGAGCCTGCAACACGGCCGCAATCATCGCGCCCAGTCCCAGCAATGCGTACAGGCCGGTATCGGAGGTTCCGTGGCCTGCGGCGATCGCCCCAAGGTCACCCAGCGCGCTTCCAAGGCAGGCGCCGGACAGCATGCAAGGCAAGATCACTCCGCCGGGAATGGCGCTGGCTATGGCAAAGCCGGAACACAGCATCACGGCAGCGGCCAGCATCAAGGCCTGTGGCCAGTCCAGTGCCCCGGCCAGCGCACGATTGATGGTGTCGAAACCATCCGCACCCAGGCTTGGCAGGCTCGCGAACAGGGCTCCGGTCAATACTCCGGCGGCCGCCATTGCCACCGTGACCGGCCAGCCATTCAGGGCCGAGGTCAACTGGCCAACGGCGCGGCTGAAAAGGCCGGCGAACCAGCCAATGATCACCCCGACCAGCACGAGATAAGGGAGCTCAAAATAACTGGCCAGATTTACCGATTCCGCAATCAGGGTGGGGTGGTTGTCGATCCAGACATGGGCCACGGCGTTTGCCGAAACCGCGGCCAGAATGACGGGCGCCAGGCCGATCACGGAATACTCCATCACGATGACCTCCATCGTGAAGATGACGCCGGCCAATGGTGTATTGAAGGAGGCCGCTATCCCGGCAGCCGTGCCACAGGCGACCAAAGTGCGCAGCGTCGTGTTTGGCAACTCCCAGCCTTGCCCGAGCAGGCTCCCGCTGGCGGCGCCCAAATGCGCGGCCGCCCCTTCGCGCCCCACAACCTGCCCTGAACCCAGGGCAATGGCCGTTCCGAAAAATTGCAGCAAGGTGTTACGCAACGGAAGCTGGCCCTGGTGGTAGCCCAAACGCTCGATGATGTGGACGATTCCGCCAGGCCGGCTGCGTCGGTTGCTGAGCTGATACAGCAGGCCGAGCAGGACTGCGCCAGAGCAGGTGATCAGAAAGCGATTGAGCGCCGGGGAGACCGCGTCGGCGGACCGCCAGACCGGATTGGCGAACAACTGACGCAGCAGGTCGATGAGCTCATGCAGGCCGGTGATTGCCAGGCCGGCAAGTAGGCCCGTGAGTGCGCCCAGGAACGAGATTGCGGTCAGCGACGGTGCCCGGTCGTGGGGGAACACGCGTTCCTTGAGTCGGTTACGGATTTGGGACACCTTCATCGGCGTGCATGGTAACGTGTCGCGCATTTTCGTTGCTTGAAATCGGATTTTTATCGATGAACAGGATTCGCGTCGCCATCGTTGGAGGATCTGGCTATACCGGGGCCGAACTGCTGCGCCTGTTGGTCAGCCACCCTGAGGTGGAACTCGTTGCGGTGACCTCACGCGCTGAGGCGGGCCGTCTCGTTGCCGATGAATACGTACACTTGCGCGGGTACAGCGAATTGCGCTTCAGTGCGCCGGATTCCGCAGTTCTGGGCTCATGCGATGCCGTGTTCTATGCCACGCCGCATGGTGCCGCCATGGACAGCGCGCCGGAGGTGCTTGAAGCGGGCGCGCGCGTGATTGACCTGTCGGCCGATTTTCGTCTGCGCGACGCGCAGCTCTGGGCGCAGTGGTATGGCCGCGAGCACGCCGCGCCGGACCTCCTGGACTCGGCGATTTACGGGCTGCCGGAGATCAATCGAGAGGCGATTCGCGGTGCGCGGCTGGTCGCTTGCCCAGGGTGCTATCCCACCGCGGTGCAGCTGAGTCTGGCCCCGGTATTGCGCGCCGGAATGATCCGGCTTGAGGGCATTATCGCGGACTGCAAGTCGGGTGTGAGCGGTGCCGGTCGCGTGGCGAAGAAACCTCTGCTGCTTGCCGAGGCGAGCGACAACTTTCACGCATACGCAAGCTCCGGGCACAGGCACCTGCCGGAGATCGAGCAGGGCTTGGGTGCGATCGCCGGCGCGCCCGTTGAATTGAGTTTTGTGCCGCACCTGCTGCCGATAATTCGTGGCATTCACGCCACCGTTTATGCCGAGCTGACGGATTCGGCAGAGGCGGCTGCCCTGTACGCTGATTTTTATCGGGATGAGCCCTTTGTGGACGTGATGTCGGCGGGCAGCCATCCGGAAACCCGCAGCGTGCGCGGCAGCAATATGGCGCGTCTTGCCGTGCAGCAGCTGGGACGTCGGCTGATCATTCTCACCGTCATCGACAATCTGGTGAAGGGCGCTTCTGGCCAGGCGGTGCAGTGTATGAACCTGATGTTTGGGCTGGCTGAAACCAGCGGTCTGCAGGCGCCCGCCCTGCTTCCATAGGTCAGGATGAAGCCCAGAATTGTTATCGAGACTGGCTCGGCGCGTAAGCGCCTGCGGCGCAAACTGGGCTATGCGCTGTGGTGGCTGCTTCTGCTCGCGGGCGTCTATGGCTTGGGGAACTGGCATGCACACGACTTTCGCCCCTATTGGCTGGACGGCGAGCAGGCCGCCCTTGAGCCGCTGACCCTGTGTGAGCGCGAGTTGCGGCAAGTCCGGTCGGCGCGTCGGCGTCTGGCTGAAGAGGCCGCCTATCTGACCCAGTCCGTCGCTGTGGAACGGGAGGCCTGCGCCGGGGTAACGACCAGTCTGGTGGAGCAGCAGGAAGAATTGTCCAAACTGCGCGAGCAGCTTGCGTTCTACCGTGGCATCGTTGCGCCAGACGAGGTCTCAGCAGGAATCCAGGTTCATGGGCTGGACGTGCGGCTCGCCGAGCGGCAGGTCCACGAGTTTCGCCTCACCCTGACCCAGGCCGTTCGTGGCGGTGAAGTGGTGCGGGCAAAGGTCAAGATGAGTCTTGAAGGTTTGCGTGCGGACCAGCGCGTGAGCCTGCCGTTTTCCGAGCTGCTTGTCGGTGGCGACCTCGGAGAAGTCTTCGAATTCCGTTACTATAAGGAGCTATTCGGAGAGTTTCGGTTGCCGCGGGATCTGACGCCCCTGCGGATAAGCGTCACCCTGGATCCAGTGCGCCGTGGTCAGAAATCGATCACGCGGACCTTCGCATGGACTGAGTTGCTGGCAGGCGGATGACATGATTTTTGGCTCCTCGCGTTCGAACAAACTTCAACTCGACACGCTGGTTGGTCCGCACACCGAGGTGGTAGGGGACCTGCGCTTTGCCGGTGGCGTTCACGTGGACGGCAAGGTGTCGGGCAATGTGTTGGCGGCCGGTGGTGACGAGCGGGCGGTGCTGAGCATTGGCGAGAACGGCGTAATCGACGGTGACGTGCGCGCGCCGGTCATTGTGCTCAATGGTGTTGTGCACGGAGACGTCTTTGCCGCGAAAAAGATTACCCTGTCCGAGAGCGCGCGCGTGGTGGGCAATGTGCATTACCGCCTGATCGAGATGGAAAGTGGCGCCACCGTGAATGGCCAGCTGGTTCGCGAGTGCCAGCAGACCGCAGCGTCCGATACCTCGGGAGGGCTTGCATTGAACTCGTCGCGGGCAATGGAATCAAAGAGCTGACTATGAATGACATGAACGCAACAACTGCTGATCAAACCCTGATCTTCACCGAGGCGGCCGCCGCGAAGGTGCGGGAGTTGCTTGAGTCCGAGGACAACAAGAACCTGAACCTGCGCGTCTTCGTGTCCGGCGGCGGCTGTTCCGGCTTTCAGTATGGATTTACCTTCGATGAGAATTCCGACGAAGGTGATACGCAAGTGACGCGCGATGGTGTTTGTCTGGTGGTGGATCCGATGAGCGTGCAATACCTGACCGGCGCCGAAATTGACTACAAAGATGATGTCAGCGGCGCGCAATTTGTCATACGCAATCCGAATGCCACCACAACCTGCGGTTGCGGCTCGTCTTTTTCGGTTTAGCTGCAGCGCTCAGGGCAGATACAAGCCGCCCAGGGTTTTTGGCCTGGATGCGCCGGTGACCTCCTCCACGTTGCCGCTCAGGCCATGCCAGCGGCGGTAGGCCAGCCAGGCGAAGGCTGCGGCTTCGATCCAGTCACAGGGCCAGCCCAGTTCGCCGCTGTCGCGCAGCTGATGATTTGCCAGCAATTCGCCTAAGCGCGTGCGCAGCAGGGCATTCTTTGCGCCGCCCCCGCACAGAATGATCAGAGCCGCATCTCCGGCGACCCCCGCAATGCTGGCCGCCACGCTGCGACAGGTCAGTTCCAGCAGGCTACGCTGCACATCCTCGGGCCGCCACGCCGGTTGTAATCTGGCCTCCAGCCAGGGCAGATTGAAATAATCTTTGCCCGTGCTTTTCGGTGGGCTGAGTGCAAAGAACGGGTCTGCGAGCAGATCCTGGACCAGGGTATCGATACAGCGACCGGTGCCCGCCCAGGCCCCGTCGGTATCGAATTGCCGGTGCTGATTGCACTCAATCCAGGCATCCATGAGGGCATTGGCCGGTCCGGTGTCGAAGCCGCTGATTTGCGCACTACGCCCCAGCCAGGTGACATTCGCGATCCCGCCGAGGTTGACGACCGCGCAGTCGCGCTCTGCGTTCTGCCACAGCACGCGATGAAAGCCCGATGCCAGGGGCGCGCCCTGCCCGCCGGCCGCGATGTCGGCGCGGCGGAAATCGCCAACAACAGGGATTCCAGTCAGGGCCGCGAGCCTGTTGGGGTCGCCGATCTGCAGGCTGTTGCCGGACTCTCCGTCCGGTTGATGAAATACGGTCTGGCCGTGTGAGCCTATGGCTACGATGTCCCTCGCACTGCAGCCGGAGCGCTGGATAAGCTGTTCGATCACCAGTCCGAATTGACTGGCTACGCTGGCGTCCAGCCGCGCGATATCCCCAAGTCGTGCAGCCGAGCCGGCCTGCTGGACATTGAGCAGCTCGCGCCGCAATCGCCCGGGCCAGCTCCGGCTGGTGTGTGCAACGGCCTGCGGCCGATCAGGCGTCGACAGATCAAGAAGGACCGCGTCGATGGCGTCAACACTGGTGCCGGACATGAGTCCCGCAAAAAGCGAACGCATGGCCGGCTATTGCGCGTCGGCGACTTCCGTGCCGTTCAGTTCATCCAGCCGGGCCAGAAGTTTGGCTGTGCTGGCCTTGAAGGTCGGCAGCTTGCCCTTGGCAATGGGGTCCGCCGCGGGCAATGCGACGCTTAGAGGGTCTACATGAGCGCCGTTCACCCGAAATTCGTAATGCAGGTGGGGTCCCGTGGCCAGTCCTGTGCTACCGACATAGCCGATGGTTTGCCCCTGGGTGACGCTGGCGCCGACGCGAATGCCTCGCCGGAACTGATCCAGGTGGGCATACAGGGTCTGGTATTTGCCCCCATGCTGGATGATGACCACATTGCCGTATCCGCCCTTGCGGCCCGCGTGGACCACCTTGCCCGCGCCGGCCGCCTTGATCGGCGTACCCCGCGCGGCGGCGTAGTCCACGCCCTTGTGAGCGCGAATCCTGTTGAGTATTGGATGCTTTCGGCCCAGGGAAAACCGCGAACTGATGCGGGTAAATTCAACCGGGGTTCGCAGAAAGGCCTTGCGCATCGGCCGGCCTGCAGGAGAATAATAGTCTGCAGGACCGGAGTTCTCGGCGTAACGGACAGCGCGCACCGTCCTTCCGCTGGTCACGAACTCGGCGGCCAGGATGTCGCCCTCTTTCAAAAATTCACCGTTGCGGTACAGGTTCTCGTAGACCACGGTGAATTGATCTCCGCCGCGAATGTCGAGGGCGAAATCCACATCCCACGCGAAGATCCCGGCCAATTCCATGATCAGCCGGTCACTCAGGCCCGCATCCTGGCCAGCCAGGAACAGCGAGCTGGTAATTGTGCCTTTGGTATGCTCCTCACGGCGCTCGATTTCATCGTGAATGACCGATTGCTCAAACCCTGAAGGGCTGCGGCTCAGAACCAGGGTGCGGGTATCGTCAATGCGCATCTGCAGTGTCTGCAGGGCATCTGATTCATCCAGTTCCAGGCGCAAGGTGTCACCGGGGTGCAATCGGCGCAGCCGTTTCGCGCTGCCGTCCATTTTCGACAAGGCTAGCCAGTCGGCTCCGCGCAGCTGGTTGCGCTCGAAGAGTATGGAGAGGCTGTCGCCACTGCGCACGGTGATTTCGCGCCAGCGCGACGGTTCCGGTTCCGGTTCTGGTTCCGGCAGGTCCGCCACCAGTTCATGATTGGCAACTTTGCCAGACAGCGCTTCATCGCTGACCTCCGGAGCCAAGTCCGGCGGCTCAATGGCGGCGGACAGCGAAGGCGTGGGTCCGACGTAGGGTTCAGCCTCCAGGAGCGCGTTGGCCGGGCTGGCGAACTCCTGATCGATGAGAAATACTTCCGAGGTTTGGATGGGCCTGGTCGGGGCAGGGCGGGATCCCAGACCCAGGGCCAGCGCAGCAACCGGCGCGGCCAGGACCAGCATTAACCACCGCCAACGGCGTCGCACCGCGCGCTCCGGTAGAATGTAATCCGACCCAACTCCCCCAAGTCCCAACACGGAGCGACTCCCCCGTCGACGTATTGGGGCCACAGCGTAGCGAAATTTCGCAAAGAACGCCAGAATTTTCATAGAGATAGCTTGCATTGTTCGCTAGGCACACTAACTGCGGTCAGTGCAGTCAGGCGGATTTGACCGAAAAAATCGAGGAATTGATGCCGGAACTAGACACGCTGGTCGCCGAATTGGCGCGCGGTACAGCGGAGATTATCGCCGAAGATGCCTTGAGACGGCGACTGCAACAGGCGGAGAAATTTTCTAAGCCGTTGATAATCAAGGCCGGATTCGATCCGACCGCGCCTGATCTGCATCTGGGGCATACCGTGTTGCTCAACAAGATGCGGCAATTTCAGAGCGCAGGCCATGATGTGGTCTTTCTGATCGGGGATTTTACCGGGCGGATCGGCGACCCCACGGGGAAAAATATCACCCGCCAAGCCTTGACTGAAGAGCAGGTACGCGACAATGCGCGCACCTACGCCGAACAGATATATAAGGTGCTGGACCCCGGCAAGACCCGGATCGAGTTCAACTCCACCTGGCTGGGCGCACTGTCTGCGACAGATCTGGTCATGATTGCGGCAAAGCATACCGTCGCCAGGATGCTGGAGCGCGATGATTTCTCACGCCGCTATCAAGGGGGGCAGCCGATCGCGATCCATGAGTTTCTGTATCCGCTCCTGCAGGGCTATGACTCGGTGGCCATGCGGGCCGATGTGGAGCTGGGGGGCACTGACCAGAAATTCAATCTCCTGGTTGGACGGCACTTGCAGTCCGCCTATGGGCAGGACCCGCAGGTGGTGATTACGATGCCAATACTGGAAGGCCTGGACGGTGTTCAGAAAATGTCCAAGTCGCTCGACAATTACATAGGGATTAATGAGCCGCCCGACGACATGTTTGGCAAACTCATGAAGATTTCCGACGGGTTGATGTGGAGGTACTTCGAAATGCTCTCGTTCCGGCCGCTGGCTGAGCTGGCCGCCCTCAAGGATGAGGTCGCGTGCGGGCGGAACCCGCGCGACGTCAAGTTTGAACTTGGGGTAGAAATCGTCGACCGTTTCCATGGCCGGGGTTCCGGGGTGCGGGCGCGCGACGGCTTCGTTCGGCGTTTCAGCCAGGGCGAGCTGCCTGACGAGATCCCTGAACTGGACCTGGCGGTCGGCGATTCGGGCGAACTGGGTCTTGCGCACCTTATAAAGGGTGCGGGCTTGGCAACCAGTTCATCCGAGGCGATGCGCCTGATCAAACAGGGCGCGGTCAGGGTGGACGGCCAGAAAATCCTTGGTCAGGGGCCGCTGTTTCGGTCGGGCGAACGACCGTTGGTGCAGGTTGGCAAACGTAGAATTGCGCGGGTACGCGTCATCGGGGGCTGAGCGCAAGCTGTAAGCTACTGATTTCAAACAATTTGAAATTATTTTGCAATAAAGTGTTGACTCTCCCTGAGGCGTCTCTATAATTCGCCCTCCTTGCAGCGGGGCAAGCCGAAAAAACCGGCGACGCAACGCGGCACGATCTTTAAAAATTCAAGCAAGTAATTTGTGCGGGTGCTCCCTGAGGGTTGGTCTTGACCAACACCTAAGAGAGAGCATCTACAAGCAGTAAATGCCTGAAAAGTGTTCTCCAGTACCCCGTGGCATAAGGGGTGCCAAATAGCTTTATCTTAAACTGGAGAGTTTGATCCTGGCTCAGATTGAACGCTGGCGGCAGGCCTAACACATGCAAGTCGAGCGGAAACGAAGGGAGCTTGCTCCCAGGCGTCGAGCGGCGGACGGGTGAGTAATGCATAGGAATT
>JBFIIN010000076.1:0-11422 GCA_041601225.1 Oceanococcus sp. | reverse complement strand
CACGCGCCAAGGCCGGAAATCACCGCCCTTGGCCTGACCACCGGCCAACAGGATCACCGGCGTTTCCATGCCTGCCAGGGCCGGCAGAGTGGCACCGACATTGGTGCCCTTGGAATCGTTGATCCAGTGCACCCCGTGCTGGGTTGCAACCCACTGACAGCGGTGCGGCAACCCGGGGAACTCGCGCGCCGCGGCCACCATGGGCGCGCGCGGCAAACCCGCCGCCTGCCCCAGAGCAAATGCCGCCAGCACGTTGGCACGGTTGTGGCGCCCAACCAGTTTCAGATCGGCCACGGCAAGCCAGCACTCACCCGCACCGCTCAGGTATTCGGCGCCCCGGGCATCGCTCTGCAGGCTGAAATCCGCGGCTGACTCCACGCTGAAGTCGAGATGTTCCAACTGTGGCGTCATGGCCACCACCGCCGCGTCATCGCGGTTCACCACGACCGCCTGCGCGCCCCGGAATATGCGCGCCTTGGCAGCAGCATAGCCTGCCGCATCACCATGCCGGTCCAGGTGGTCGGCACTGATATTCAGCACGGCCGCAACCACACTATCCAGATGCCGAGTCAGATCCAGCTGAAAGCTGGAGAGCTCGAGCACGATCAAATCCAGGTCCTGGCCCAGCAAGTCGAGGGCCGGCACGCCCAGATTTCCGCCGGCAGCCACCTTCTTTCCGGCGCGAGCACCCATCTCGGCCAGCAAGGTCGCCACGGTACTTTTGCCGTTGGAACCGGTGATGGCCACGACTGGAACCGTATTCGCGCGCGCGAACAATTCAATATCGCCTATAACCTCCACATCACGCGCCCGGGCCGCTGCAAACAGCGGCTCTCGCAGATCCAGGCCCGGCGACGCCACCACACAGTCGATGTTCGCCAGCAGCCCGGAATCCAGCGGCCCGAGCCGCAACTCGACCTGCGGAAAACGCTCCTGCAGATCTTGTGCAAAGGGCGGCGCAGCCCGGCTGTCACACGCGCGCAGGCAGGCACCCTGCGCAGCCAGATAACGCAGCACGGACCACCCGGTCTGACCCAGACCCGCCACCAGCACCCGCTTGTCGTGCCAGGCGCCCATCAGCGCACCTTGAGGGTGGCCAGCCCCACCAGCACCAGCACCAGGGTCACGATCCAGAAGCGCACGATGATCTTGGGCTCCGGCCAGCCCTTGAGCTCGTAATGATGATGCAGCGGCGCCATACGGAAAATTCGCTTGCCCGTGAGCTTGAACGACGTCACCTGCAGGATGACCGAGGCCGTTTCGGCCACGAAGATGCCGCCCATGACGAACAGCACCAGCTCCTGACGCACCAGCAGCGCAACCACGCCCAGGGCCGCGCCCAGGGCCAGAGCCCCCACATCGCCCATGAACATCTGCGCGGGATAGGTGTTGAACCACAGAAAGCCAAGACCCGCACCGCCAATTGCCGTGCAGAAAACGAGCAACTCCCCGACTCCCGCGATATAGGCAATCCCCAGATACTCGGCAAATTTCACGTGCCCGGTCACGTAGGCAAAAATGCCAAGCGCGGAAGCGACCATCACACAGGGCATGATGGCCAGACCGTCCAGGCCATCGGTGAGATTGACCGCGTTGCTGCTGCCGACGATGACCAGATACCCCCAGATGACAAACAGCGCGCCCAGGGGGATCGCCACATCCTTGAACAGCGGCACGTACAAGGTTGTGCTCGCCGGATTTGGCGCCAGCAGCCAGATCAGCGTAGCGACCAGCACGCCACACAGCGTCTGCCAGCCGTATTTTTCCCGTGCGCTCAGACCCTTGGAATTGCCCAGCTTGAGTTTGCGATAGTCGTCCACGAATCCGATTGCGGCGAAGGCCAGGGTGCAGAGCAGCGCCAGCCAGACGTAGCCGTTGGTGAGATCGGACCAGAGCAAAGTCGCGAACCCGAAAGCCGCGATGATCAGGGCGCCACCCATGGTCGGGGTCCCGGCCTTCACCTGATGGCTCTGAGGGCCATCCGCACGGATCGGCTGCCCCAGCTGCTTACGGGTCAGCATGTCGATCAGCCTAGGACCGAGCAACAAGCTGAAGGCCAGCGCGGTCAGCACGCCCATGATCGCTCGCAGGGTAAGGTACTGGAATGCGTTCAGGGGCCCCCAAACCGGGGTGAGCCACACGGCAAGATGATAGAACACGGCTAGCCTCCCGCCGCCAAGCCGGCCACGATGCGCTCCATCTGCGCCGACCGGGAGCCCTTGACCAGAACCGTCACGTCCGGCGCCAACTCGGCGCGCAGCGCGAAAAGCAATTCCTGATGATCGGCAAATGTAGCGGCAGCCGGCCCGAAGGATCGCGCCGCCTCGGCCGCGAGTTCGCCGGTGCTGAACAGCCGCTCGATACCGAGTCGTGCCGCCCTCTCGCCAGCCTGCGCATGCAGCCGCCCCGCATCGGCCCCGAGTTCCGCCATATCGCCCAATACCAGGTAGCGCCGCCCACCGCGCCTCGCCAGCACGGCCAGCGCAGCGTCTAGCGAAGTGGGGTTGGCGTTATAGGTATCGTCGATCAGCGTTGCGCCGGCCAGAGCCCGCACCGGCTGCAAACGCCCCGCCACCGCGAGACCCGCCCCCAGGCCGGCCACGATGTGCTCCAAGCTGGAACCCACGGCCCAGGCCGCCGCCGCAGCCGCCAGGGCATTGCTGACATTGTGCGCACCAAGCAGCGGCAGGAAGAGCTCAGCGACCGCGCCCGGAACATGCAGACTGAAACGCGATCCCTGTTCGGTGGCGGTCTCGTCGGCAGCCCGGATTTCGGCCTCCGCGGTCCGACCGAAACTCACGACCTGACAATGGGCCGCCTGCTCCTGCCAGAACTGCGCAAAGGCGTCGTCGGCGTTGATGATCGCGATCCCGTCGGCAGCCAGACCCGCGAACAACTCGCCTTTTGCCCGGGCTACGCCGGCGCGATCGCCAAAACCCTCCAAGTGCGCGTCACCGGCCTGAGTCACAACCCCGACCTGCGGCTGAGCGAGGTGGGTCAGCGCCGCGATCTCACCCGGATGATTCGCCCCCAGCTCAACGACAGCGGCCTGATGCTCGGCACGCAAGCCGAGCAAGGTCAGCGGCACGCCGAGATGGTTATTGAAATTGCCCTGCGTCGCATGCACCGCACCGGCCAGTCGCAGAATATTCGCGAGCAGTTCCTTGACCGTGGTTTTGCCGTTGCTGCCGGTCACCGCCAGCACGCGCTGGCCCCAGCGGCGCCGATGCGCCGCCGCATGCGCCTGCAAGGCCGCCAGCACGTCGGGAACCACGACCTGAGGCAGTTCCACGGGCTGCGCCGTCGCAACCAGGGCGCCGGCAGCACCGGCCTGGGCCGCCTGCGCCACGAACACATGTCCGTCGGCCCGCCCGCCCGGCAAGGCGACAAACAGCTCGCCGGCGACCAGCCTGCGGCTGTCAATGGCCGCGCCCTCAAACGAAACATCGGCGCCAATCAGGCGACCGCCGGCATGCAGGGCCAGCGCGCTCATGCGGTCCATCGGCCGGCCTCCTGCTCCAGACTCGCAGCGACCACGGCGCGATCCGAGTAGGGGCGACGCTCGTTGCCAATCTGCTGATATTCCTCGTGCCCTTTGCCTGCCACCAGCACGATATCGCCAGCCTGCGCCTGGCTCAGAGCCTGGCGAATCGCCATGGCGCGATCATGGATGACGCTGTAATCCACGCCCTGCGGGATGCCATCAATCATTTCCGCGATGATTGTCGACGGGTCCTCGGAACGGGGATTGTCATCGGTCAGAATCAGATGATCGGCCGCGGCAGCCGCAACCGCAGCCATCTGCGGGCGCTTGCCGCGATCCCGGTCGCCACCACAGCCAAACACGCACCACAGCGCCGCCTGCCGGTGGGCGCGCAGCGCCTCCAGAACCTGCGCTAGAGCGCCAGGCGTATGCGCATAATCGACGACCACCAGGGGTCCGGCGCCAGCGGCGTCGCGAAAACCCTCAATGCGCCCCGGCACGGTCTTGAGCTGGGCAACCATGCGCGAAACCGCGGTCAGCTCATGGCCAGCCAGCAAGAGTGCGCCGATTACCGCAAGCAGGTTGTAGACATTAAACATTCCGAGCAGAGAGGTGTGCACGGCGGCCTCGCCCCAACTCGAACGTAGCCGAAAGTCCAGACCCTGTGGCGAGGCCTGCACCTGCTCGGCCCACAAGCCATCACAATCCGTGGCCACGCAGCGCATGCCATAGCGCACGACGCGCTGGCTGGCCTCCAGTTCCGCCGCCCACAACGCGCCATGGTCGTCGTCGCAATTGATCAACACGGCGTCCAGGCCGTCACGCTCCAGCAAACGCCGCTTGGCCCGCGCGTAATTGCGCAGATCGCCGTGGTAGTCCAGATGGTCGCGACTCAGGTTCGTAAAAACAGCCAGATTGAGATCCACGCCGTTGACCCGGCCCTGATCCAGCGCATGGGAAGACACTTCCATGGCCAGCGTGTCCGCACCAGCTGCGCGCAAACGCGCCAACCAGGCCTGCAGGGAAACGGGATCCGGCGTGGTGTGGGTCGCCGGATGCAGGTCGTCCAGAAAGCCGAAACCCAGCGTACCCAACATGGCACAGCGGCGCCCCAGCAAACCGGCAGCCTGGGTGAACAGATGCGCGACCGAGGTCTTGCCATCGGTGCCGGTCACGCCCAGACCGAACAACTGGGCCGAAGGACGCCCGTAGAAACGCGCCGCCAGCTCCCCCACGAGCTGACTGAGCCTGGCCAGCGGCAGCATCGGCACCCCGGCCTGAACCACCGGGCAACAACTGGACGGCTCCCACAACACCGCAACGGCCCCGCGCGCAAGTGCCTCGTCCAGAAAGTCCAGACCATACCCCTCGGCACCCCGGCAGGCCAGGAACAGGAATCCGGGCTCGACACGCCGGCTGTCAGCGCTCAGGCCCGCGATCTCTACGTCGGCCGCGTCCGGCACCTCGAGCAAACCCGCCGTCATATTCGCCAGCCGCATCATGATGCCGCCCCGCCAGCCCGAGCAGTAATCTGCCCGGTCTGACCGCCCTGCGGCGCCACCTGCAGCAGGCGCGCGGCAGCCTCCGCGACCCGTCCGAATACAGGCGCCGCCACCACACCACCGTAATAATCACCTGCAGCCGGCTCGTCAATCATCACCAAGCCCAGCAACTGCGGCGCCCGCGCCGGCAGCATGCCGACAAACATGGCCTGGTGCTTGTCCTTGCGATACTCGCCGTCGCGCACCTTGCGCACGGTTCCGGTCTTGCCGGCCACTTCATAACCGGCGACTGCGGCGCGGCGCCCGGTTCCCGTCAACTCGGTCACGCCGGTCATCATGCCGCGGACCTGGGTCGCAATGCGCGGCTCCAGCACTCTGGGAGCCTCGACCGAAGCGCCATTCTTGAGCAGACTCAGGCGCCGCAAACGGCCGTCGGCAGCCAGCGCCATATAGGCCTGAACCAGCTGCAGGGAGGTCACGCTCAAACCATAGCCATACGACGCGGTCGCCGTACCCACCTGACCCCACGCAGCGGACTCCAGGAGACGGCCCGCTGATTCAGCGGGAAATCCCACGCTGGACTCCTGACCGAAACCAAGCGCCCGATACATTTCATGCAGGCGCCCAGCGCCCAGCTGCAGGCCGAGCTTGGCAGCGCCGACATTGCTGGATTTGGCCAGCAAGGTCGCGAGGTCAATGGTGCCGTAGTCACGAAAATCACTGACCCGCAGGCGCCCAACCATCAGCGCTCCGCCATCGGTTCTTATCCGGTCCGTCGCAGCGATCACCCCCGCCTGCAGGGCCGCCGCAACCACCAGGGGTTTTACGGTCGAGCCGGGCTCGAACAGATCCAGAGCTGCGCGATTTCGCCAGGCCTGGCGGTTGCGGGCCATATCTGCGCGGTCATTGGGGTTGAAGCCAGGCTGCGTTGCAAGGGCGAGAATTTCACCGCTGCGCACATCGACGATCAAAATCACGCCGCCCTTCGCCCGATGTCTGGTGACAGCGGACTTGAGCTCGCGATATGCGAAGTGCTGCAAGCGCAAATCTATGGACAGATCCAGATCCATACCGGCTTCGGCCGGCACGAATTCAGCCAGATCCTCGACCACCCGACCGACCCGATCCTTGATGACCTGACGGTAGCCCGACACCCCGTTGAGCGAGGCCTCATAGGCGCGCTCCATGCCCTCCTGGCCTCGGCCATCGATATCGGTCATGCCCACCAGCTGCGCGACCACCTCGCCCGCCGGGTAGAAGCGGCGATATTCGCGCTGCAGGAACACGCCCGGAGCCTGCAGGGCCAGCACACGGCGCGCATCGGCCGGGGCCATATGCCGCCGCAAATAGACAAACTGCCGGCTCGCGCGGGCCGCCAGGAGTTCATGCAACTGACCGGCATCCTGACCCAGGAGCTCAGCCAGGGAAGGAATGAAGTGCGGCGACGCAAGCAATTCGGAGGGCACGGTCCATACAGACTCAACGGGCGCACTCAGGGCCAGCGGCGCGCCATGACGATCACGAATCGCCCCGCGACCACCGGGCTCGATCAAGGTTCGCACATGGCGCCGCTCACCCTCGGCAGCCAGAAAATCGCGATCGCGCACCTGCAGGCCATAGGCGCGCAAGGCCACGACCATGAAGCCAAGCACGATGGCGACCATGACGCAGACCGCACGCCAGCCGGCCGGCACCGGGCCGTCGGCCCTAGCGCGCTGCGGCCGGGACCAGGACGATCGCGTAGTCATCGGGATCCTGCATTTGAAGTTGGGAGACCGCCTCATGCTCAATCCGCGCATGTGAGGCAAATGTGGCGCGCTCCAGGCGCAGCTGATTGAATTCGGTTGCAGCCCGGTCCTGGGCACTGGTCAGGTTCTGCCGCTCCGTCTGCAGACTACGATAGCGCTGCTTGGACCAGACCACCGCCAACGCGGAGACCATCACCGACAGCATCAAAAGCGGCGGCAAAAGACGGCGCCAGACGCTCACAAGGCCGCCTTGGTGGCACAGCGCAAGACCGCGCTGCGCGCGCGCGGATTCGCCGCCTGCTCAGCGGAATCCGGCAAAACTCGCGCCAGATCCAGCAAGGTCGACGGCGGTATGGGCGAGACAGGATCCGGCGCGAGCGGGCGCGCCAGAGCGCGCAAATAGCGCTTTACGATGCGATCTTCCAGCGAATGGAAGCTGATTACGGCCAGCCGCCCACCGGGCGCAAGCGCGGCGACAATTTGCGGAAGCACCGCGCGCAGCCCCGCCAGCTCGCCATTCACTTGCATGCGAATGGCCTGAAAACTGCGGGTCGCCGGATGAATTCGCGCCCCGCGGCGCCCACCCACCGCACGCTCAATCAGCTCGGCCAACTGCCCGGTGCGCAGCAGCGGGCCCTCAGCCCGCCGCGCAACAATGGCCGCGGCTATGCGACGACCCTTGTTCTCCTCGCCAAAATCCCACAGCACCTGACGGATATCCGCCTCGTCGGCGCGGGCCAGCCATTGGGCCGCAGACTCACCCGCCAGCGGATTCATGCGCATGTCCAGCGGCCCATCGTGCTGAAAACTGAAGCCCCGCTCCGGATCGTCCAGCTGTGGACTGGAAACCCCCAGATCCAGCAGCACCCCGTCAACCCGTCCCAGCAGACCCAGCTCAGCAAGCTTGTCCTGCAACTGCGCATAATTGGCGGGCACTACGGTCAGGCGCGACTCCTGCCGGGCCCAAGCTTGCGCGACGGCAACCGCCTCGGGGTCACGATCGACGGCTATCAGGCGGCCTCTGGGCCCCAGCTTTTCGAGTATGGCGCGACTGTGACCGCCGCGCCCAAAGGTGCCGTCGACATAAACGCCGTCGACCCGGACGCGCAGCGCCGCAATACTGGCCTCAAGCAGTACCGGACGATGCGCGCCGACCAGGGGCTGGGCCATGAAGACCTCAGAGACCGAGGCTGGCCAGCAATTCGTCATCGAGCGTGACGGCATCGTCGGCATCCTCGCGAGCATCCCAGGCACTCGCATCCCACAGTTCGAATTTTTCGCCCTGACCCACCAGCACGGCCTCGCGATTCAGGTTGGCCTTCTCGCGCAGCATCGGGGTCAGTTGCAAACGGCCTTGGCGATCCATTTCCAGATCCTCGGCATATCCCAGGAAGTGGCGCCGCACGACTTTCAACCGACGATCAAATTGCGGCAACTGCTGCAACTGACGGATGAAGTCCTGCCAAACGTTATGGGGATAAACGAGCAGACAGGGATCGGTATCCAGAGTGACAACCAGGCGCCCCGCGCATTGATCGACCAGAGCCGGGCGATAGCGCGCCGGAATGGCCGCCCGCCCCTTGCTGTCAATCGTGACTCTGCTTGCGCCGCCGTACACTCAATCCGCCCCCGAAGAAATACCCCACTTCACACCACTTTTCGCCCCATGGACCGCACTATAGAACCAGGGAGGGGGTGTGTCAAGCCAAAAAATGCCCTAAAAACAGCGGCTTACGACGCATTGCCGGGCCCGGCGACGGGTCGATGAATGCTCTATGAAACAAGGACTTAGGCACGACTCTTTGAGCCGTTTATGAGCCTGTTTGACGGGTATGGGGGGAAAAGTGGCGAATCCGGGTGCCGCTGCCCTGACGAACGGTTTTCAGGAGCCGATCACCCTTGCGAGCCCCAAGTGGGGCCTCGCCAAGCGCGAAAGTGCGGGAGCCGGCCTGTAAGCCGGGTTCTGTCGAGGACAATCATTCATCTGGGAGTGATGTCGCCATCACCCTCAAGCAACCTACCCGGGAGCGGCGCGGGCCACACCGATGCTCCCCTATTTGGTCTTGCTCCGAGTGGGGTTTACCCTGCCATGCCCGTTACCGGACACGCGGTGCGCTCTTACCGCACCTTTTCACCCTTGCCGGCGATTGCTCGCTTAGGCGGTCTGATCTCTGTGGCACTTTCCGTGGGCTCGCGCCCCCCAGGCGTTACCTGGCACTCTGCCCTATGGAGCCCGGACTTTCCTCGCGCCGCAAACGACGCGCGATTGCCCAGCCGACTCCCGCACGGAGATTATCGCCCACTTTGCCGACAATCCCTACGAATCTTCGCCCAGAGATGCTCGCAGGCCTTCCGCTTGCTGATACAAGGCATTGACCTTGCCGCCGGTCAGACGAGCCGCCACCTTGGCCGCCTGCCGCGGCGGCAGATAGGCCAGCAGCTCGCGCAACACCTGCTCGGCCGCCAGCTCGACCCCCGGCTCGGGACTCGGATTCCCGGCAATCAGCACCACGAATTCACCCTTGCGATCGACCCCCGACCCGGCCGCCCATTGCGCCATTTCCGCAGCGCTGCCGGCATAGACGCTCTCGAAGCGTTTCGTGAGTTCGCGCGCCAGGCGCAGCGGACGGTCAGGCCCAATGACCGCGGCAACATCGGCAAGGGTCGCCGCCAAGCGATGGGGCGACTCATAGAACACCAGGGTTCGCGGCTCGGCCCGCAAGGCGGCGAGCTGCTGTCGACGGGCTGTGGCCCTGGCCGGCAAAAACCCGTCAAACACGAAACGGTCCACGGGCAATCCGGCGATGGCCAAGGCGGCGGTGAGCGCGGTTGGTCCCGGCACCACGGCCAGCGCCAGACCGGCCTCGCGTACGGCCCGCACCAGCGGGAAGCCGGGATCGGCCAGCAGAGGCATGCCGGCATCGCTCACCAGAGCCACCGCCAGACCCTGTCGCAATCTGTCCAGAACCACCGGCGTCAATTGCTGCTCATTATGGGCGTGCAGGGCCTGCAGGCGAGCCTGGATGCCGAAATGGCTCAGCAGCGCCCGGGTCCGCCGCGTATCCTCAGCCACCACCAGATCCACCTCACCCAGCACCCGCAAAGCGCGGGGCGACATATCCTCCAGATTGCCGATCGGTGTGCCAACGACATAAAGACAAGCCGGCATGTTTGGACGCCCTGAACGTGTACCGCGCAGTGTACCGTTCGCGGCCCTGCTATCCTTGCCATCCCACCGATTGCCAGCTCGCCGACATGCGTATCGTCGCCCTCATATCTCTGCTGCTGAGCGCTTGCGGCAGCTTCCCGATCAACGTGGGAACCGGCAGCGAGGGTCCGCGCACGGCCTCCGACGCCGACCGCCTCTACGCCGCCGCAGCCTATATTGAAGCGGCACGCAGCTATCTCAGCGAAGCCCAGGTTCACGGTGGTGATGCGCAAATCGAATACTTGCTGCGCGCCGCGGATGCCGCCGCCCTGGGCCGCGCGGCGGCCGAGCTTGCCCTGGCCCTGGAACAACTGTCGGGAAGGGCTCTGCTGCCGACCGACGCCCTGCGCTTCCAGGTCTACCGAGCGGAATGGCTGCTCCTCAACAATCAGGCGCGCGCGGCGCTGGACCTGCTGCCCAGCCCACCACTCACCGACGAGCCTGCAATCGCCGCCCGCCAACTGCAGGCTCTTGACCCGGGGCAACTCGCGCGGAAAGAGATGGGCCTGGACTTCGCGGGCAATTTCAATCTCCTTCTCGAGCCGTTCTTTTTCGGTGACTTCCTGCATCAGGGCAACAACACTCTCCGACATTCGATTGAAGGCCGTCGCCATCGAGTCGAGCTGATCGCGGTCTTGCGAGGGGATGCGGAAATCGAAGTTCCCCGCCTCGATGTTGCGGGCTCCCGCGTAGATGTTGTGTATCGATCGTGTGATGCTGCGCGCAATCGCCAAGCCCACGAAAAGCGACGCCAGCTCGACCAGAATGAAAACCACGCCCAGTATCCCGATAAAGAGCACGATCGCCTGCCCGAAGCCCGTGGTCTGGAAGAAGTAGCGCTGAAAGAGCTTCTCGAGCGGCACCTCCAGGAGCATCCCGTGGTCGGCGACCTCGGCCCTGGTCGGATTGGACCAGTCCACGGGCTCCAGAATGTGAGCCCAGCGGACGTGGAGCAATTCCTGCGACCCGAAGAAATCGGAAAAAGCCGCAGATCCCACGCCGCTGCTCAGATCCACCAGCTGGACCCCGATCGAGGTCTTCTGGTGCAGATGATCGAAGAGGGTCTGGTCGAGCGGCAAGTCGGCCAGGACCAGATACTCTCGATTGGAGCGCCGGGCCGATAGAACCCCCCGAAAATGGAGCCGGTCCTGGTGAGCGATGATTCCATCGAACCCGCCGCGGACCCACGGCGGTACGGTCAGCTCCTCGGTCTCCGGAGTGTCTCGAGGCGGGTCCCTTCCCAGCAGTTCATAGCGCGTTGACTCCCTTTCGGGCACCGCCCTGAGCAGGGCAAAGTTGAGCTTCTCCAGCCCTGGTGAAAGCCGGATCAGCGCCTCACGTTCTTCGCGCATGAGCTGGAGCAGGCGTGCGGCGTCGAAGGATTCGGATTGATAGTAGCGCAGCACGATTCGCTCATTGGCGTCGTGGAGGGTCCGGGAGACCTCTTGCAGCTCGTTTTCGAGGTACACGACGCTCAACT
>JBFIIN010000075.1:0-11500 GCA_041601225.1 Oceanococcus sp. | reverse complement strand
TCCTGCCCCAGAAACTGCAGGGCAAAGAAGCCCGCATATTTGAAATACCCCAGCACCAACAGGTTCGCCACGATGCCGGCGGCCAATATGAATCGGCTCGTAGCCGCAGGCCGGCGCGCTGCGATCTGCAAAGCCATGAAGTAATTGAAAGCGATGGACCCCAACAACAGGGCAATGTGCGCGGGCGTATCCCAGCCGTAAAAAATCAGGGATGCCAGGGTCGCAAACAGAAAGACCAGCCGAAGGCTGCCGCGCTGGCGCAATGCCCGAATGAGCAAAATAAACAGCGGCAGGAACGCCAGAACAAAGACGTAGGAATTAAATAGCATGCCTGGCTAACTCAGCCTCTGGCGCGACGGCTGTGAACTAGCCATGTCCACCCGCGGCGGCAATCAATGGCCTTGGGCCTATGGCTTGCTCAAGGGCGCATTCCCAAGCCTGGACATCCCAGACCGGAATCGACCCGCAAGCGCTGAGGACTGCATCGAGTCCCGCGATTCCGGTCGGCGCCGGATTCTCTGCGCACCAGTAAAGCGCCGTTGCCGGGCCCAATGCGTTTATCACAGCGTGGGGTTTACCCAGTCCAGCTTCAAACGCAGCCTCCGCATAAGCCTTGATCTCGAAGTCGTGAATCGCGACCACGCGCAGCCCCGAGCGCAACTGCCCTATGGCGCGAATCGTGGCGACCCGCCCCGCCAGGGATATAGAGTCATCGACCAGGACCAGTGATGACTCGCGCAATGGCAAATGCTCGAGACTTTGAGCAACACCTGCGGGACAAACTTGCATTTGCAGACGTGGGTCGCTTCCATAGCGGTGCTGACAACGCTGCGACCAGTATTCCTGGTCCTCGGCCACATGCAATGCGGTCAGTTCCGGGAATAGATCACGATCCAGGAATATCCGTGTACTCCAGTCGCCGGAGCCCAGTTCGACAACCTGGGTAATCGGGATGAAACGGCCAAGTGCAAGAAGTACCGGCACATGGGTCAATCCCGGCCAGGGCGATCGCACCCCACCCGGCGCGGCGAATACACGGTGGCGAATCCAGCTTGCAGCATGACGAACGAGATCGCGCGCTCGCGCCGGTGGCCGCTGATAGAGCATGGCGGGTTCTGGGGTCAGCATGCAGGCGCTTTGGCGGATTCAGTCCAAGCTTTCGCAACCAGCAGCCCCAGCAGGATGTTCATAGGAAACAGCTCAAATGTGTTGATGGCCAAACTGGCAACGGCCAGAGCTGCCAATGCTGGGCGCGCTTCGGGCAAGCGGACGAAAGTCTGCAGCAAGATGAGCCCACACAAACTCAGTCCGACGACGCCACTTTGCAGGATCACCAGTAAAATCGCACTATCGGCCAGGAATAGGTGCGGGTGTGGAATTGACTCAGGCGGCGTAAAGGGCAAGCCACCAGCTGTGAACTGCAGAGCCGCATTGCTGCCGTAGCCCAGCCCGCTACCCAATAAGCGTTCAGGCCAATGATCCAGGCGCGCCAAAGACATTTCAAATTGAGCTACGCGACCCCACAAAGAATCGTACAAATCCGCACGCCCCAAGATCGCCGGCAGTAGCCAAAGCAAGATGGGCAGCGTCAACATGACCGAAATGCGGATCGACCGGCGCATACCCTCCGGAACCCGCCCGTATCCGGTCAGGGCCAGCATGGCACACCAAGCGAGCACCGCCGTAGCCGAACCGCTCAACAACACCAGCGGCAGCACCCCCAGAACCGACAGTCCTGCCGACCGCGCGTTACGCGCATGACCGGCACAGATACCACCAAAGAATGCGCTGGCCACGCCGAAGCTTGCGGGGACATTGAAGGTCCCGATCAAGCGATCACCCCACGCAATACCAAACAGGTTGCCGCCATAGAACTGCATTCCCCAGATCAATTCGGGAACCACAAGCAAACCCTGAACGAGCAGTACGAACAAACACAGGCGCGGCAGGAGCCGCCGATCCGCCAATCCCAGAACCCAGCCCCCGAACAAGGCGCAGCCCAGCCAGGCCCAGGTCCTGGCCCCACTTAGGGCGATGATCCAATCCATGCTAAACAAGCTATAAATCGATGCACCGACGATCAATGCGGTCAGGGCCACCGTACCGGCGCCGGGTCGTGGCCAACCGACGCGAATACCGCACAAAATAGACAGCAGCAGCACCAGGGCGATGAGTGCATCCTTGGACAATTTGAATGCCGTTTCCCAGGCGTTGCGCGCGTAAAACCGGTCCAGCAGCAAGGCCGCCTCGCTCCAATCCAGATCCAGAGGTTTTGCGGCCGCGTCGCGCCCAAATTTTTCCGTAAACTGGATATGCAACTCGGGATCAACGATCCCCACCCTCTTCAACCACAATGGCAAGCCATTCAGTACCGTGACCAAGGCGATTCCGACCAAGACAGCAGCGGCGCAGCGCATCCATATGTCTTCCGTTGGCGCCAAAAGGGTATTCGCCGTCCGTTTGCGCCCGGTTCCATGCTGAGCTGCAGCCTTAGCGAATGAAGCGCCAGCTCCGGAAATATTGGGCCGCAGTTCTGACCAGTGCCGGAATAAGCACCAGCCTGTGTGCAGCAATCTATTGGAACTCAGGTCAATCTCCATTTTCCAGCCCGCGCGCGCGTACCGCTGCAAGCTATTGCGACACAGGGTTTCACGCCCCCTACTACAAGGCCAATCGAATCAACGCATTGGCACCCGATACGGTGCTGATCGGAAGCTCAAAAGTCCATATCGGACTGCGCGCGGAGCATAGCGTGTGGGGGCCGTCGACGGTTTACAACTTCGGCCTTTCCGGCGGCAACGCCTACACCAGCTTGCGTAGCTTGCAACACGCCGTGGCGCGAGGAAAGCTCGAGCGTGTCGTGGTCGGTTTGGACTCGTACGCCGGCTTTGCCAAACCGCGACTCACGCCCCCAGATTTTCGCGAGGCTGATTTCAACGTGACGCCCACAGGATCGGTCAATCGCCTGCGCGGTTGGGACCGAATCCCTTCCGTGTATACCTTTCATGCTGTGAAACATGTATTAGGGGCGCTGCTACGCCAACCGCTGCAGTGCCGCAGGCGCATTGATCCGCGCGGCCAAACGATCATCGATCCGCTGCTGCCGAACTTGTCCGAAAGGGCCTGGACAGAACAATTCGATGTCGTCGAACGGGCATTTGTAAAATTGAAAACGACATCCACGGCAACGGCGCTGGATTTTACCGATTACAGCGCGCTCCTGCGCCTGGCCCACCGCCAGAATCTCGACCTGAGCCTACTCGTTCTACCCCGCCACATTCGGCTGGAAGCGCTGGAGTTCAGGCTGGACTGCCGAAGCCGCAATGAACAATGGTTGGAGCGCCTGGCCGAAATCAATGAAGCCATCGCGCGTGAGCAGAGCAAACCGCCATTTCCCCTGTGGAATTTCCAGTTGAGCGGCGCTGCGGTTGCCGAGCCGCTACCGCTTGGCGACGGTGCGCCCATGGGATATTGGATGGACCCGGTGCATTTCCTGCCAGCCCTGGGCGACCAAATTCTGGAGCGACTGCATGGCCAAAACGATGCCATGGGTGAACCCCTCATCTCAAAAACTGCAGCTGCGCTGATTCGCCGGCAACGGCAGGAATTGCAGCGCTGGCTGCGCGACCACCCAGTAGACGCGCAACAACTTGAACAGCTTTTCGACAGCGCCGCCCCGGCGAATTGGACGCGTAGGGAGTGCCCGAATTAACTGGAGCGCGGCACAGCCTCGCGTTCGGCGTCGATCAAACGCTGTACCATCAAGTCGAAATCGCAGGTAGCTGCCCAATCGAGTCGCTGTTTCGCACGCGACGGATCCGCCGCGCTGAAAGCAATGTCGGACGGCCGCAGTAACTCGCTTTTTTGCTGCACATGCTCGCGCCAATCACGCTCGACATGGGCAAACGCGCGATCCAAAAATTCCTGCAAGCTATGCGACTCTCCCGTGGCAATCACGAAGTCCTCCGCTTGCTCGGTCTGCAGCATTCGCCACATCGCATCGACATAGTCCGGCGCCCAGCCCCAGTCGCGAACGATGTCGAGATTTCCCAGTTCCAGCTTTTCCTTGGACCCGTTCGCGATCCGTACGACGGCCGAGATGATCTTCTGGGTGACGAATCGCGCCGGACGCAGCGGCGATTCGTGGTTGAAAAGGATGCCCGAACAGGCGAACAGGCCGTAAGCCTCGCGATAGTTCTTGGTGTGCCAGAAGGCGCTGGCCTTGGCCGTGGCATAGGGGCTGCGGGGGCTGAATGGGCTGCTTTCCACGCTCCGCTCGTGTTCTGCAATAGCGCCAAAGCACTCGCTGGAGCAGGCGTTGTAAAAGCGAATGGGCGCATTGAGGTAACGCAGTACTTCCAGAATCTGCAGCGTACCCAGCGCTATGCTTTCAAAGGTTTCGCGCGGCTGCGAGAAGGACAGGCCGACCGAGCTCTGTCCGGCCAGATTGTAGATTTCATCGGGTTCCACCGCGCTGACGACCTGCAAGATGTCGCGAAAGTCGGCCAGCGATGCCGAATGGACCTGCAGCTGTGGGCGTATGCCCAGACTGTGCAAACCGCGAAACGGGCTGTTCTCGGCATCCCGCGAGGTACCATGCACTGCGTAGCCTTTGCGCAGCAGCAGCTCCGCCAGATAGCTGCCATCCTGACCGGAAATGCCGAAGATGAGGGCCCGGCGACTCACGTACTGGCCGGCTCCTTGATGTCCGGCAAGCGCTGCATCCAGGCCCAGGCCGTACGCAAGATGATGTCGATTTGCGTATTGACGGGATCCCAGCCGAGTTCCGCCCTGGCCAGGGATGCATCAGCGCGGGTTTCGGGCGGGTCACCAGCCCGGCGCGGCCCGATTTCGGTTTGCACCGGCAGGCCGGTCATGTCCTGCGCGCAATTCACAATTTCACGCAGGGAAAAGCCCGTGCCGCTCCCCAGATTGTAAGCCGGGGCGCAAGGCCGGTCGGCCAGCATGGCGCGCAATGCGAGCACGTGCGCCTGCGCCAGGTCACTCACATGCACGTAGTCGCGCACGCATGTTCCATCCGCCGTGGGATAGTCGTCGCCGTTGAGGGTCACCAACGAACCATCGCGTGCCGCGGCTAATACCCGGGGGATCAAATGCTCCTCCGGCTCGTGACACTCGCCGATCTGCGCTTCGGGATCGGCTCCGGCCGCATTGAAATAGCGCAGATTGACTGCCGCGAACCCATGCGCGCGGCGAAAGTCGGCCAGGATATTCTCAAACGCCAGTTTGCTGAATCCGTAGGTGCTCATCGGCGCGCAGGGACTGTCCTCGGTCACCGGCATTCGCCGGGCGGCACCATACACCGCCGAACTGCTGGAATGGACGATGCGCCGCACGCCCTGGGCCTGCATGCCGGTCAACAGATTCAAACCACCGCCGAGATTGACGTGGTAATAAGGTCCGGGGTCCTGCATGGACGCGCCAGGGCTGCTGAGCGCCGCCAGGTGGATTACAGCCTGCGGCTGATGGCGGCGAATCGTTTCCGCTATGGCGTCGGCGTCCCGCAGGTCGCCGATTTCAAGCGGTCCCCATTGCACGGCCCAGCGATGACCACGACTGAGATTGTCAAAACTGACCGGGGTGTATCCGTCTGCCGCCAAGGCCTTGCAGACATGACTGCCTATGTAGCCAGCACCGCCGGTGACCAGCACAACGGTCATGTGCGGTCGTCGGCCGGATCCGGAGCCGGGGCGTAACTGTACTGATAATAATTGTTCTTGTAGTACCCGTAGCCCTCGCGCACATAGCCGGCCAGAGTCGCCCGCAAATCGTTAAAGATCAATCCATCCACGGCGATACCATTTTGACGCAGGCGCTTGATGGCGCTGGTCAAATCTTTCAGGCCCGTACGCTGGGCGCGAACAACCATGAAATTGGTGCCGGCCCAACGCGCGATCGTCAGCGCATCGGCCAGATTCATCACCGGCGGCGCATCGATAATGACCGTGTCGTACTCCTCCACCATGGCCTCCACAAACTCGCCGAAGCGTTGATTGGCCAGCAATTCAGCCGGATTGGGCGGCAACTTACCGGTCGTCACGACATCCAGGTTGGGTCCCAGCTTGCGAATGACCGCTTCGAAAGGCACTTCAGATGCAATCACGTCACTCAAGCCCGGGGAACGGTTGAGTCCAACCGAGGCATGCACGCGCCCACGCCTTAGATCCGCATCGACCAGCAAGGTGCGCTTGCCGGCTTCGGCGATCACGGTGGACAGATTCGTGGCAATGAAGGTCTTGCCGACTCCGGGCGATGGCCCGGTGACGGCGACCGCGCAGTTCTTAGCCTCCAGCATCGCGAAATACAGGGTCGCGCGCAGGCTGCGTATGCCTTCCAGTGCGACATCATTTGGGTTGCCCTGTGCGAGCAGACGATCGACCAGACGTCCGGCCTGGGTCCGGCGGGCCTTGCGTCGGTCAATCTGGGCCTGGTGTTTGCTGTGCGGAATCGTCGCGAATACCGGGATTCCAACTTTTCTCTCCACTTCGTCCGGACTGTCTACCGACGTGCGCAGGAGGTGCAGCAGCAGGATCAACGCCAGGCCGGCCGCGAATCCGGAACTCACCCATTGGCCGAGAATCGCGCCGCGATTCGGCGCGATGGGCACTTCCGGCTTGATTGCCTTGTCAATGATACGGACATTGCCAATCGTGCCGGCTTTGGCGATTCGCAATTCCTGCGACTTGTTCAGCAAGGCGAGATAAAGCTGCTTGGCGACCTCAGCGTCACGCGACAGCTGCAACAGCCGGATCTCGGCATCCGGCATCTGGCTGAGCCGGGTCGTGAGGCGACTGCGGTCGGTCTTGAGCTGCTTCAACTTGCGATCCATCGACTCCACCAGCGGGTGCTGCGTGGTATAGACGCCCAGCATTTCCGATCGCTCGAGTTCCAGAGAACTGACCTGATGCTCAAGCGCGGTCATCGAATCCAGCAAGCCCTGAGCCGAATCACTCAGCTGCAAACTGCCGTTCTGGGTCCGGTGCTCCAGCAGGGCCTCCTCGTTGAGTCGCAATTCGGTGCGGATGCGCGGCAATTGCGAGTCGAGAAACTCCAAGCGCTTCTGGGCCTGTTCGGACAGCCGTTCAACATTCTGGCGCAGATAGGTCTCGGCCACGGCGTTGGATGCCGCCATTGCCGAAATCGGGTCGCCACTTTGCACGGTCAAGACCAGAATCGTACTGCCGCCGAAATTGCTGGTGTCACCCCGCTGCTGCAGGCGCAGATTGCCACGCAATGAGGCAACCGCATTTCGCATCCGTTGTACCTTGACCATGAATTCGGTCTGCGGGCGCGCGCGCAATTTGCCCACGAAGAGTGTCCAGCCTTCTTCCTCATCCAGCAGCGGACCAGAGCTTTCCTGGCCAACCCGGCCACGCCCCAGTTCCTGGCCACCCGGCCCGAACAGGCTATACTCCCCCTCCGACTCAACCCGGATCCGGAACGGCAGACCGGTGAAGCGTTCGGGCACCTTGAAGTCGATTACGCGTATGAATTCGCCGCCCCAGGCATAGCGTGCGTAACGGTCCAGACCAAATGGGGGCGAGGCCAGTTCCTTGCCCCGGAAAGTGCGTGCCAATGCTGCGCCGACCAAGGAGTGGTGAATGGGCTCCGCCACGATGTCCAGTTTGAGTTCGGATATCGCCTCGCTCAGAACACTGGCTGATTTGAGAATTTCCATCTGGGTAGCCAGTGGCTGCGCCGGCGACATGGCCGCGGAAAAAACATCCGCACCAAAGGCAAAACCCGAGGAACGTGTTTCCACCTCGACCAGGGCCGAAGCGGCGTAGATCGGTGGTTCCACCCAGCCTCGATAGGCGCCGTATAGCGCACCAACAAAAATGGCAGCGGCGAGCACTGGCCAGCGCTCCACCACGATCGCGGTGACCTCGCGTATGCCGAACCCACCGATGTCATCGTCGTCAAGCTGCTGCGCGTATTTTGCTGGTTCGCCAGGATTGTTCATTGGGTCGCGGTCGCATGGAAATTGAGGGGGGTTAGCGCGGCGTGCCAGAGCGAAAATTCTGCGCGACGGCTGATCAAAGCACGCGGATTGTAGACACCCGCGCGCACATCGCAAAGTCGCAGGCCGCGATTGAAGCCAAAGCCAGGTGAGTCAATCAGCGAAGGCAGGCGCCTCCAAACGGTCCAGTGCGGCGCGAGTTTCGCGGTTCAGGCGTCCGGAGATTTCGAGACCTTGGTCCCGCTGAAAAGCCTTGATCGCCTCAAACAATGCAAAATCAAAGGCGCCGTCCATGCGACCTGGCGAGTATCCCGCCCGCTGCAGGGCACGCTCTGCAGCCTCCACGGCTGGCGACGACTCAGAGGGCGCAATTCCGCGATACGGGTGTTCCTGAGCGGAGGCTTTCGGCTGCGTCAATGCAGCGGCCGACCCGGGTGTCGTCTTGACTTGAGGCGGCGAATCGCCCCCTACCGGCCGGGCCGGCTCCGGCTCGGAATCCGCCCGCCGCCGCGGCTGGGCGACCGGCTCCGGAAGCTGAGCCGGTGATGGCTCCGGCAGCTGAACCGCTGGCGGGTCCGCAAGTACTGCCGACAACTCACTGGCCTTCGATAAACCCAGAACCGGCGACAGCGCAGGCATGGCTCGATCAAGATCCAGGTCGGCCCCGCGCAGTATCTCGCCCACGAGTTCCGCATCGGGTGCGTCGCGCGGGCTCAAATCCACGACCGGCACCAGACGATCCAGCGCCGCGCGTACGTCCCGGGTCAGACCGCCGTCTTCGGGCATGTCCTGACTCCGCTGAAAGGCCCGAATTGCTTCTGCCAGTTTCATGTCGAACCGCCCGTCAATCACTCCGGGCGAAAATCCGAGTTGCAACAGACGCCGCTCATAGGACTCCACGTGTGCCGAATAGTCCGCAGCGAAAACCGCAGCCGGCCCGGCGCCTAACATGGCCGCCGCCAGGACCAGCGCGGGTCCACCACCGCACGGCGTTCGGCCACGACTGACGATCATCATTGACGCGAAAGGACGTCAGCCTGGAACAACAGATTTACGGTCGGGAGGAGCTCTCGAATGATCCGGTTGAAGCGCGAAATCGGCGCGGTCGATACGAACACCACGTCGCGGCTGGCGAGCTGAAACTGATCGGCCAGCAGGATGGAGTTGGCACTCTTCATGTTGAGACCGTAGACCACCGGGTTGTGGTAAATCTCACCGTCCGGTCCAAAGCGCTTCAAGTCGCGAATGACATAGATTCCGCCGCCGTTGGCCACTCCGGTGTTGACGCCACCCGCTTGCGCGATCGCTTCGTTCAGGCTCATCTTGCCTTTTTTCATGTGTACGATTTTCTGACTGATTTCGCCGATCAGGAAGATCTTGTCGTCGGCATTGCTGGGCACATAGACGGTATCGCCGTCCTGCAGTACGAACCGGGTGCCCGGGCCACCGTGTTCGATAATCGAATTCAGGTCGAAGGTGAACTGGCTCTTGTCACGCCAGACATGAACGTAACCGGAAGCCTCCTCCAGGTTCACGCCACCGGATTGCCCCAGGGCTTCAAACAGCGTCAGCGGGACGTCGGTTACCGGTATCGTTCTGGGCATGCCGACGGTGCCGGTAATCCGGACCTTCTGGCTGCGGAATCCCTTGATGGAGACCTCGACCTGCGGGCTGCGATAGACCCGACTCAATTTCGTCGACAGCTCCTCCGCGACGGCATTGCTGGTCTTGCCCGCCACGACGATGTTGCCCGCAAAGGGGAAAAAGATCGTTCCATCCGCTTTGACCGTGCGCCCATTTGGCTGACCGAACTGTTCGGCCTGGCTCGAAGGGAAGGTCAATTCGGGGTGTCCCCAGACAATGATCTCAAGGATGTCACCGATTCCGATCTTGTAATTCAAAAAGTCGGGAACGCTCGGCGGCACGGATCCGGCCTGCCGCCAATCCAGCTGATTGCGGATCGCCTCCGCGTCAATCCGAATCAGGGGGATACGTTGATTCCGGTAGCCATCGCTCTTGGAACTGTCCGGAACCTCGGTTTTTCCGCGCTTGAACGACATGCCCGGAAACAGCGCACAGCCGACCAGCGCCTGCAGCAGCAAGGCCGCAACTGCCACGCGTACCGCCCCACGTATCTTGTGATTCATAAGCTTGCATCCCTTCCCAGATTGCTTAACTAGAACAGGCGAAGTCTGCGTCGCCCAGCCCAAAACTTCGAGTTTACGTTATTGGGATCATGCGCCGACCCGTGCGGCAGCCCATGCCCAAGCTCAATCCAGCCTGCCGCGCCGGCAGGCGGAGCTGACGCCCACCCAGAACCTGCGGCCGCAATCAGAACCGGACCGTCAGCCCGGCGAGCTTCACATGTACGCCGCCAGCGACCCGCACCAATGCCGCATCGGCCTGGACGCAAACGGTGCCGCCGAATTGAGCCAATACAAACTTGCCAAGCTACAGACCCCGCGACCGGCAGCGGCTCAGGATGCGAACACAAAAACAGCGAGCCCCTCGGCCACCAGCCCTGGGAGCGTGACCAGGGCGGTGAACCGGATCCCTGGGATCCTACCCCCGCCAATTCGCCGAACCGCGTGCCGAACCACCGCATCGCAATGCAATCCCGGCACATAAGCTGGAAATGAAAATCGCCCTCTGCAAAGGGTATTGAGCGATTATCCGGAATAGCTTGGATGTTAATGGAACAGCCAGCTAAGCCGGCGCCACGAACCGAGCAAGGCCAGTTGCTTGCGAATTATTGCAGAACCCGAAGGCAGGCCCAGTCTTACCCCCAATACCTCCGCGCCAAACGACCGCCGAGAGCCCCACGCAGGCAAAAATTTATTGCACCGATCCCTTGCGAGCTCTCCGCGCGTGGTGCAGAATCCATGTTCGATCGGCCGTGCACATTTATTTCAACCGGCCCGCTTGGGAGATTCTGATGCGCCTTGACAGACAAAAGAACATTTTTCGCGTGCTTGCTGCCGCACTTGTCGCAGCAGCCACCATGGCCGGCTGTGACATTTTCGACGATGACAACAAGGTCCGCATCGACCCGTGCACGAGCGAGGTATCGGGCAATCTGCAGACCGGGGCACTCACCGTCGTCGCCGACTGCCCGGACCTGGACACGGTCACGTCCGTGGTTTTCGCGCAGAACACCCAGGTGTTCGATGTCAACGGTGTCCAGCTCGACAATCGTGACGTGCGCGTGACGATTGAAGGCCTGTCCGGCTGCATTCCCGCCAACTTGAGCGCCTTGCTCGGTGGAGCCGAGATTTCTGACCCCTCTCTGGCACGTACGCTCAACACGGTGTTCCGAACCAACTTTGATCCGGACCAGACGATCACTGTTGATCCTTCGGGATTTGCAACGATCAACGTGTCGGTCGGCGGCGTTGCCGTTCGCGCCTTCAGCCCGCCAATCCGCGTGACGATCATGGCCTGCGGAACGCAGCCAGGTGATACGGTTGCCGCGTTAAGCACTGATGAGGACACGTTGCGGCGCGTTTTTGACGAAGCTGT
>JBFIIN010000074.1:0-11503 GCA_041601225.1 Oceanococcus sp. | reverse complement strand
GGACTCAAGAAGTTTGGATAACCGGAAATATGTCGGACCGGATCCTGCGCTTTTCGCCGCAGACCAAGCGCTTTGTAGCTTATCCAAGCCCGACCCGCACGACGTTTTCGCGGGATGTGATTTTTACCCCCGCCGGCAATGTATGCACCAGTAACTCGAATTTGCCAGCGTCGGCAATCGAGGGTGGCCGACCCAAGATCTTTTGTATTGAACCCGATGCCTACCCCGCTGAGATCGCCACCGTTCACACCTCGGGCAATGATTAGCAAGCGTCAGCGATGCTGCCGTGCCCAGACCATCGCAGCAGATCGGAGCCTTCAGATTGGCGCGCCGGGCCGCCTGCCACGACGACAGTACAGCTATGCGTTATGGCGATAGCCCAACTCAAATGCTGCGACGTCCACGCGAGCAACGGGAACCGGCGCAGATGATGCGACAGCATTGGCCTCTTCTGTTTCTTCTTGGCCTGCCCGGCGAGGCTCTGGCCTTGTTCGCGCCTGATAGCCTGCCGGATCTGACCTTGCACTGGGCAGGATTCACCGCGCTCGGCTTATTTGCAGTTGCCTATGTTCTGGTCGTACTCGAGGAATGGCTGCACCTGCGAAAATCCATACCCGTACTGCTCGCCGCGGGCTTGATCTGGACCTTGATCGGCCTGATGTACGCCCAGGCCGGCGATACGCACACGGTGGCTCGGACAATACGACATAGTCTGTTGGAGTTTTCCGAGCTCTTCCTGTTCCTGTTGGTCGCCATGACTTTCATCAACACGCTGGATGAACGGGGCATCTTCGATGCGCTGCGCGGCTGGCTGGTGTCGCGCGGTTTTTCCCTGCGCACGCTGTATTGGCTCACCGGGCTGATTGCATTTTTCCTGTCCCCGGTGGCGGATAACATGACCACTGCGCTGGTCATGGCTTCAGTGGCCATTGCAGTCGGCAAGGGCTATCCGGGCTTCATCGCCGTGTCCTGCATCAATATCGTCGTGGCTGCCAATGCCGGCGGCGCCTGGAGCCCGTTCGGAGATATCACCACCCTAATGGTGTGGCAGAAGGGGGTGTTCCCGGCGCAGCAATTCCTGGTTTTGTTCTTTCCCTCCCTGGTCAGCTGGCTGATTCCAGCGCTACTGATGTCATTCAGCGTGCCGGCGGCCAAACCCGAGCCTCTGGCCATCCGCCCGCAGGTGCTGTACGGCGGATACGTCATCATCGCAATGTTCATCGGAACCATAACGCTTACCGTAGCGCTGCACAGCTGGCTGCATTTGCCACCGGTGCTCGGCATGATGGGCGGGCTGGGCGCCTTGATGCTGGTCAGCTATGGCCTCAACCGCAGCCCCCAGGGGCGCAAGGCCAAACCCATCGTCCACCAGTTGTTCGATCAGGGCGGACTGAGCGATGTCTCGGGCAGCAACCCTCACCAAGCACCAACGCGCCTGAATACTTTCAATCAGCTTGCACGATCCGAGTGGGACACGCTGCTATTTTTCTACGGGATCATCATGTGTGTCGGCGCGCTGGGAACCATCGGCTATCTCGCCCTGGGCTCTGAACTGCTGTACGGAAAGCTAGGCCCTACGCTTGCCAACATTCTGGTCGGCGTGATCTCGGCCGTAATCGACAATATTCCGGTCATGTTCGCGGTGTTGACGATGTTCCCCGAGATGAGCGATGGCCAGTGGCTGCTGGTCACGCTGACCGCCGGCATCGGCGGTTCCTTACTGTCTATCGGTTCGGCTGCTGGCGTGGCCGTGATGGGCGCTGCTCGTGGAAGCTATACCTTCTTTACCCATCTGCGCTGGAGCTGGGCGATCGCTCTGGGCTATGCCAGCGGCATTGCATTGCATGTGCTGATTAACAAGCACTACTTTGGCCTTGATTAGAAACCGGCGCGGTCGAGACCAGGTTTCTGATGCCGCCTTGCGCGGGTGGGCCCAGCGGCAAGAACTGGCCCAGGCTGCCCAGCGCCACATGCCGATCAGCGGGCACTCGTAGCAAGGCATTCGTAGCGATCAAATTGGTCAACATATGGGAGGCCTGCATGGGCAGTTCAGCCAGCATTGCCTGACCGCACTCATCCAGACGCCATTGCACCCGCAGAAATCGATCGCGGGTCGGCGCGGCACTTACCGCAAAGGCCACGCGCCCCGACTGCCATGCGGGCAAAAAATCTGGCTGGCCTTGCAAGCGGCGCAGGACAGGATCCAGATGCAGCCAGGCACAAGTAAAGACTGCGGCCGGATTACCCGGCAGGATCATGACCGGTTTGTCACCCAGCATGCCAAAGGCCAGCGGCTTGCCAGGTTTCTGCGCCACCCGCCAGAAGTGCTCCTGCACCCCCAGCGTCGCCGCGACCTCGCGAGCATAGTCACGCTCACCCACCGAGGCGCCCCCGGTGACCACCAGCAGGTCGGCGCTGGCCAGCGCCGCCGCCATCGCCTGTCGCATCGGCCCGGGCTGATCCGGCACGCGCAACACCGCGGCGCTCACGCCCCGCTCTGCCAGCCAAGCCCGCAAGAAAGCGCCATTGCATTCGTAGACCTCTCCCGCGCGTAAGTGCTGTCCCGGCGATACCAATTCATCACCGGTGACCAACACGGCAAGCCGCGGCGCACGATGGGCTTGCACCTGAGCCAGCCCGGCGAAACTTGCCGCGGCAATGACCCGACTATCAATAGCCTGACCTTGCGGACACAAAGCAAATCCGGCCGCTGCTTCCTCGCCCTGGAAGCGGATATTGTTATGCAGTTCAACGGGCTGCCGGAACTGGACCCGACCTGCCGTCACCTGGGTTTTTTCCTGCATGACCACGGCATCAGCACCAGACGGCACCATTGCCCCGGTAAAAATGCGGGCACATTGACCGGCCTGCAGTTCGAGCTGAGCCTCCTGTGCTTGCGCAGCGATGAATTGGACACATTCCAGTTCAACGGGCCTGGCGTCTTGGGCCAGTTCCAGATCCTTCTTGCGCACGGCGTAGCCATCCATTGCGCTTTGCGCGAAAGGAGGTAAATCGAGCAGGGTATGCGCAGCTTGCGCCAGCACGCGACCCCGAGCAGAGCTGATCGGCGCAACTTCCGCGGCCAGCGGTCTGACCACCCGGGCATAGGTCTGCCAAGCTTGTTCTACGGGAATCATGTCGGTTTCCGTTTGTGTCGATCGCCCCAGCAGAGTGCGAGGCGGGTTCCCCAGGCATTCAGCGAACAACCGCAATACCGGGGCTTAACAGTCTGTCGGACTTATCATGATCTACTGCGATTTCCGCTCCGCGGTGGCTTGCTACGCGCTCCCTCGTCAAATAGTTCGACTATTTGCCTCAGAATCGCCCAGAAATCGTCGCACGGAGCGAAATTCTCACAACGATCGGGCAAGTCCGACAGACTGTTAACTCAAAGCTATCCACCCAATTGATGCATGACCAATGGTCGCTCGTTGCGGCCCCGATGTTCGACGTACCCCTTGGGTTTGCCCCAAATGGCCTGGCGGATGCGCGCTTCCAGCAGCTCAGGCGGACCGTTTATGTGCTCGCCCAGCGCACATCCGCCCTGGTCAAACAAACAGCTATAGAGCTCGCCTTTTGCGGTCAAACGCAAGCGATCGCACTGGTCGCAGAAGGGCCGACTCACGGTCGAAATAATGCCGATGTGCTGCCGTCCATCCAGCACAAAGCGACGGGCTGGCGATGCGCTGCGCGGCTCGGCCCGCACCTGATAATGCTGCGCCAACTGGGCCAGCAATTGCGCCTCTGTCACGACGCGCTCAGCCCCCCAGAAGCGCCCGCCTTCCAGGGGCATGAATTCGATGAAACGCAACTCCAGATGCGCGCGCCGGGCCCAGTCCACCAGGGGCAAGATCTGATCATCGTTGTGGCCCCGAATCAGCACACAATTAATCTTGACCCCCAAGCCGGCCTGGCGAGCACGGTCAATTCCGCTCAGCACTTGCGAAACAGGCACACGCACCCCGCTCAAACGGGCAAAGGCCGCTGCCTCCAGGGCATCTAGGCTGATATTGACATCATCCAGACCCGCCGCCCGTAACGCACTCGCTTGCTCGCCCAGGAGCGAGCCATTACTGGTCAGTGACAGCCGGAGCAGGCCCCGCTCGCGCAAACCGTCGAGCATCAACACCAGCTTCGGCAAATCACGCCGCACCAGCGGTTCGCCTCCGGTCAGGCGCAGCTCACGGATCCCAAGGCGGGCGACAAAAAGCTCCGCAAGCTGGCTGATCTGCTCATAGCTCAGCAGTTCGCGACTGGGCGACCAGCGCGGCTCATCCGGCATGCAATAACGGCAGCGAAAGTTGCACCGATCAGTTACCGAGATCCGCAATTTTCGCGCGACGCGGCCCTGCTTATCGGCCGCGTCGTGCTGCTCGCTCATGTCATTGGCCAACCGGGCTGAGCATTGGATTACTGCGTAGCCCGCGCGCGAACGATCTGATAGCGCCGCCCCAGATACCAGACCGGAGCGCTCCAGACATGCACCAGACGGGTAAACGGGAACACCAGGAACATGGTCAGGCCCAGGAACAAATGCAGCTTGTAGACCCAGTGCACATGAGCCACCAGCTCGGCCGCGCCGCCGCGGAAAGTCACGATCCGCTGCGCCCATTCGGCCAGCAGCAACATCACCGAACCGTCCATATGCTGTGCGGACACCGGGATAGAAATCAGCCCCAGGATCAATTGCACATACAACAGCAGCAGAATGAAGATGTCCATGCGACTGCTGGTGGCGCGCACCCGTTCATCAAACAGGCGACGATGCACCAGCATGGTCATACCGATAAAACACAATGTGCCGAATAAACCGCCGGCCAGCATGGCCATCAACTGCTTGGCGCTGGTCGATAGCCCCAGTGCGTGATACACCGCCGGCGGCGTCAGCAAACCCGCCAGATGACCGAAGAACAGCAGCAATATGCCGATATGAAACAGCCTGTTGGCAAGCTGAAAACGGCGACCACCACTAAGTAACTGACTGGACCCCGCGCGCCAGGTGTACTGATTCAGATCAAAGCGGACCAGACTGCCCAACAAAAATATGGCCGCCGCGAGATAGGGATATATTCCAAACAGCAATTCGTTGAAGAAATTCACGCCGAATCCTCCGTCAGGGGCGAGCCGCGGCTGCGGCTTGCGTCGTGGTGCCCGCAGCAACCGGAGCACAAGCAGCCGTGGCGCAGCCGAAAGTCACAGGTTTTTCGGCCCAGGCGGCATCGAGTTTTTCCGGCGTGTCATCCCGCGGCTCACTTGCCACCTGGGTCTGAGTTTCCGGGTCCACCAAGTCCTCTCCAGCCAGCACGAGCAGGCAGGAGATCAATGTGGCGTAAGCGCTTTCTCGCTGCTGCAGACGGGCCAGAAGCAAGCGCAGGATATGCGCCACATCAACCAGCCATTGGCGCGCAGCTGCCGGTGCCAAATGGGCACAATATTCTACGAAGACCGGCAGGTAATCCGGCAACTGATTAGCCGCCAATTCCAGGCCGGCCTGGTGGTAGGCCATCCGCAAATCCACCATGGCTTGACCGCGGTCTCGCGACTCGCCGTGCACATGTTCAAACAGATGCAAAGACAAGGATCGGCCTCGATCGAAACTGGCCACGTAATCCTCTTGCAAGCTGAGCAATTCGGTTTGCGCCATCTGATCCAGGCAGTTGCAAATCGATTGCAGCTGGGGCCATGGCAAAGCGCCCTCCTCCTGCAGGAGGACTTTCATATCGGCGGTATGCGCCAACAACTCTGCCTGCGGATAATCCAGCAGGACGCCCAGTATTCTCAGTGTGTTCTGCATTTCAGTCTCCTGCAGCATTGGGCTTAAGGGCTTCATTCAAGGGAATGGGCACATCCCGCTGCGTGGGAGGCTTGCCGCCGAACAAATTGTTCGGCGTCGAGCCATGGCACCCGTCACCGAAGCTAAAACCACAGCCGCTGCGTTCGCCGTAGGGATCATCAATCAGTTCCTTGTGCGCCGTGGGCACCACAAAGCGATCCTCGTAATTGGCAATCGCCATGATCTGGTACATATCTTCGACCTGCTCGGGGGTCAAACCGACCTCGCTGAGCAGCTCATCGCGCTGCTCACCGTCTATGTGCACACCGCGCTGATACACGCGCATGGCGAGCATCTTTTCCAAAGCCGCGATGACCGGGGCGTCGTCCCCGGCGGTCAGCATGTTCGACAAATAACGCACCGGAATACGCAGCGATTCCACATCCGGAATGAGACCCTTGTTGGACATCTGGCCGGCCTGCGCCGCGTTGGAAATGGGTGACAAGGGCGGCACATACCAAACCATCGGCAAGGTGCGGTATTCCGGATGCAGCGGGAAGGCCACTTTCCAGTCGATCGCCATCTTGTATACCGGCGACTGACGGGCGGCTTCCAGCCAGGATTCCTGTACCCCATCCCGGCGCGCTGCTTTGATCACCTCGGGATCGTTTGGATCCAGGAATATTTTCAGCTGTTCCTCATACAAATCCTGCTCATCGGACACCGAGGCGGCGGCATGAATCGCATCGGCGTCATACAGAATCACCCCCAGATAACGAATCCGGCCGACACAGGTTTCCGAGCAGACGGTGGGCAAGCCCGATTCGATGCGCGGATAACAGAAGGTGCACTTCTCGGATTTGCCGCTTTTCCAGTTGTAGTAGATTTTCTTGTATGGACAGGCACTGACGCACATGCGCCAGCCACGACATTTGTCCTGGTCGATCAGCACGATGCCGTCTTCTTCGCGCTTGTAAATGGCCCCGGACGGGCAACTGGCCGCACAGGACGGGTTCAGGCAGTGCTCGCACAAACGCGGCAGATACATCATGAAGGTATTTTCTAACTCGCCGTACATCTGCTTCTGGATAGCGTCGAAATTCGTATCCTTGCTGCGTTTTTCGAATTCAGTCCCCAGTATCTCCTCCCAGTTCGGTCCCCATTCGATCTTCTTCATGGTCTTGCCGGTCAGCGCCGAGTAGGGTCGCGCGACTGGCTGGGCTTTGCCTGCCGGGGCCTTGTGCAGATGCTGATAATCAAAATTGAAGGGTTCGTAATAGTCATCAATTTCCGGCAGGTTCGGATTGCCGAAGATGTTGTTCAGGGTCTTCAGCTTGCCGCCCTGGCGTGGCGTCAACTGGCCCTTGGCATCGCGCTTCCAGCCGCCTTGCCATTTCTCCTGATCTTCCCAGTTTTTGGGATAGCCAATGCCTGGCTTGGTTTCGACATTGTTGAACCAGGCGTATTCGACACCTTCGCGCGAGGTCCAGACGTTTTTGCAGGTCACCGAGCAGGTGTGGCAACCGATGCATTTGTCCAGATTCAGCACCATGCCGATTTGAGCGCGCACTTTCATTGGGCGACCTCCGATGTGGCGGCGTAGCTGGGTGTGCCGTCCAGCCAGTCCACCCGATTGATCTTGCGCACGATGACAAACTCATCCCGGTTGGAACCCACCGTGCCGTAGTAATTGAAGCCGTAGCTTTGCTGCGCGTAGCCACCAATCATGTGGGTCGGCTTGAGCACGATGCGGGTCACCGAATTGTGGATTCCGCCACGCTGCTGGGTCACTTCCGAACCCGGCACATTCACGATGCGTTCCTGGGCGTGATACATCATCACCATGCCTGGCGGCACCCGCTGGCTGACCACCGCGCGGGCAACCAGCGCGCCGTTTACGTTGAAAGTTTCGATCCAATCGTTATCCACGATGCCGCCCGCCTTGGCATCGGTTTCGCTGAGCCAGACGATGGGGCCACCGCGGGACAGGGTCAGCATCAGCAGATTGTCACTGTAGGTGCTATGGATGCCCCACTTCTGGTGCGGCGTGATCCAGTTCAGAACCAGCTCTTTTTGTCCGTTGCTTTTGCGACCCAGCATCGGCGACACGGTGTGGGTGTTGACCGGCGTGCGATAACTGGTGAGACCTTCACCAAAAGCGCGCATCCAGCTGTGATCCTGGTAGAACTGCTGGCGCCCACTCAAAGTGCGCCAGGGAATCAGCTCATTGACATTGGTCCAACCGGCGTTGTAACAAACTTTTTCCGATTCGATTCCGGACCAGGTGGGTGAGGAAATGATCTTGCGTGGCTGAGCCTGAATATCGCGAAAACGAATTTTCTCATCTTGCTTGGGCAGGGCCAGATGGGCGTGCTCGCGGCCCGTGGCTTTCTCCAATTCCTGCCAGGCCTTGACTGCGACCTCACCATTGGTTTCCGGCGCCAGCATCAAAATGGTTTCCGCGGCATCAATTGCCGTTTCAATTTTCGGCCGCCCGGCGGTCGGGCCATCGCCACCGACTCGACCATTCAGATCACCCAGATGGTGAACTTCTTCTTGGGTATCCCAGTTGATCCCCTTCCCGCCGTTGCCGAGTTTGTCCAGGGCTGGGCCCAGCGCGGTGAAACGGGCATAGGTGTTGGGGTAATCTCGCTCAACCGCGATGATGTTCGGCAGGGTCACACCGGGTTCGGGTTCGCAATCGCCCTGTTTCCAGTCGGACACATCAAAAGGCTGCGCCAGTTCCGCCGGCGTGTCATGCAGTAGCGGCAGCGTCACCACATCGGTTTCCTGTCCCAGATGACCCTGCGAAACTTCCGAAAAGGCCTTGGCGATGCCCTTATAGATTTCCCAGTCACTGCGGGATTCCCAGGCCGGATTCACCGCTTCGGACAGCGGATGAATGAAGGGGTGCATATCCGAAGTGTTCAGATCATCCTTCTCATACCAGGTTGCGGTAGGCAAAACGATGTCGGAATACAGACAGGTGGTGGACATGCGAAAGTCCAGTGTCACCAGCAAATCCAGCTTGCCTTCCGGCGCTTGCTCATGCCAGGTGACCTCCTTGGGCTGAGCCGCCTTGTCATCGCCCAGATCCTTGCCCTGCACGCCATGCCGGGTGCCCAGCAGGTGCTTGAGAAAGTATTCATGCCCCTTGCCGCTGGAGCCCAATAGATTCGAACGCCAGACAAACATATTGCGCGGAAAGTTTTGCGGCGCATCGGGATCTTCGCAGGCCAGCGTCAGACTGCCATCCTTAAGACTTTGCACGACATAGTCTTTGACATTCAGCCCCGCCGCCTGCGCCTCTTTCGCCACCTCCAGGGGATTCCGACCCAGCTGCGGAGCGGAAGGTAGCCAGCCCATGCGTTCGGCCCGCACGTTGTAATCCAACATGTGCTCCGGCCAGTCGCCCGGATTGGCCAGCGGCGACAACAGCTCGCGCGCATTGAGTTTTTCGTAGCGCCATTGATCGGTGTGGGCATAGAAAAAACTGGTCGAATTCATATGCCGTGGCGGGCGTGTCCAATCCAGGCCAAAGGCCAGCGGTTGCCAGCCGGTTTGTGGGCGCAGTTTCTCCTGCCCCACGTAATGCGCCCAGCCGCCCCCGCTTTTGCCGATGCAACCGCACATCAACAACAGATTGATGATCCCGCGGTAATTCATATCCATGTGGTACCAGTGGTTCAGACCGGCACCAAGAATCACCATGGATTTGCCCTGCGTCTTGTGCGCCGTTTCGGCAAAGCGTCGTGCCACCCGGATCACCTGGTCGGCCGGCACCCCGGTAATGGTTTCCTGCCAGGCCGGCGTATACGGCTTGTCTTCATCGAAAGCGGTGGCGACTGCGGGGTCGTCCAGACCGCGATCCAGGCCGTAATGCGCGAGCATCAGGTCGTAGACCGTAGCCACCTGCACGCGGCTGCCATCGGCCAAAGTGATGGACTTGACCGGCACCTTGCGGTGCAGCACATCGCCATGGTCACTGGAGGCAAAATGCTCATGCTCGACCCCGCCGAAATACGGGAATGCGACCTCGGCCACCTCATCAGCGGAATCCAGCAGACTCAGGCTCAGCTCCAGCGCACGCCCCTTGGAATCGGTATCTTCCAGATTCCAATGCGCCCCCTCACTCCAGCGAAATCCCACCGAGCCCTTGGGTACGATCAAGCTGTCACTGGCCGCGTCCCAGGCAATGGTTTTCCACTCTGCTTTTTGCGTTTCGCCCAAACCCTCCGCAAGATCCGCAGCCCTCAGAAAACGGCCGGCGGACAGGCCCTGCGAACCCGACTCCAAGCGCACCAGCAAGGGCATGTCGGTATAGCGCCGGCAATAATCCTGAAAATAGGCGCTGGGCTGATCCAGATGGTATTCCCTCAGGATCACATGCCCCATGGCCATGGCCAGAGCGGCATCCGTACCCTGTTTGGGCGCCAGCCACTGATCGGCGAACTTGGTCGCCTCGGCATAATCCGGCGACACCACCGCGATTTCCGTCCCCTTGTAGCGCGCCTCGGTCATGAAATGGGCATCCGGGGTGCGCGTCTGCGGCACATTGGATCCCCACATCATGATGAAACCGGCGTTGTACCAGTCGGCCGACTCCGGCACGTCGGTCTGCTCGCCCCAGGTCATGGGTGAACTGGGCGGCAGGTCGCAGTAGAAATCGTAGAAGCTCATGCAAACGCCACCGATCAATGACAGATAGCGCGAACCTGCGGCATACGACACCATCGACATGGCCGGAATTGGCGAGAAACCGATAATGCGGTCCGGACCGAAGGTCTTGGCGGTATAGACATTCGCAGCAGCGATCAACTCATTGACTTCATCCCAGTCGGCGCGGACAAAACCGCCCTGGCCACGCTCAGCCTTGTATTGCTGGGTCTGGCTGGCATCTTCAACAATCGAAGCCCAGGCCAGCACGGGATCTGCATGACGGGCTTTGGCGGCACGCCACAGCCGGACCAGCGAGCCGCGTAACAAGGGGTATTTCAGCCGATTGGCGCTGTACATGTACCAGGAATAGCTGGCCCCGCGTGGACAGCCGCGCGGTTCATGGTTCGGCAAATCCGGACGGGTACGCGGGTAATCCGTCTGCTGCGTTTCCCAGGTGACCAGTCCGTTCTTGACGTAGATTTTCCAGCTGCAAGAGCCGGTGCAATTCACCCCGTGGGTGGAGCGCACCACTTTGTCGTGTTGCCAGCGCTGACGATAGGAATTCTCCCAGCTTCGATCTTCCGAGGTCGTCTGCCCATGTCCATCGGCAAAGGGCTGCGCGGTCCGCTTAAAGAAGCTCAGCCGGTCGAGGAAATGACTCATGGTATGTTCCTTGAACTGTATGGAGTTGATGTCTGGAAACAGTCGCCAAGACCACCATCAACATCACGAAGAATGATTCGGGCCGTGGCTAGCAGGCGATTTCGGCGTTCTTGCCCGAGTAAAACCACCAGGTCACGGCGAGACAGCTGATATAGAAGCCAATGAACACGAATAGCGCGCCGGTGACCCCGCCCGTCAGGGCAATGGAAGTGCCATAGGCTTTGGGAATGAAAAAGGCACCGTAGGCGGCCAGAGCCGATGAAAAGCCCAAGGTGGCAGCGGCTTCCTTACCCGCATCTTTTTGCGCCTGGCGATGCCCGCGTAGTAGGCGCCGTAGGGCGAGACTTCCTGCACGCGCCCGCGCTCGTCCTTCCCGACCAGCAGCGAGCGCAGCAGCGGCACGTGCTC
>JBFIIN010000073.1:0-11544 GCA_041601225.1 Oceanococcus sp. | reverse complement strand
CAGCACGACGACGCGGTCCGCGCGGTAGGGCAGGATGCGCTTGGTCGTGCCCTTGGTATCGATCCAGGTCGTGTAGCTCCGGTCTTCCAGGCCCGAGCGGATGATGCCTTTAACAAAGCCTGGTGCCGCGCTGATTTCAGTGACCACAATGGCCTGCTGCGCGTCTAGCGTGCTTTGGTCCAAACCAGTCATTGCTTGCTTGATGAGCTTGCCACTGCTGCGGTCGCCGTTGGCGTAGATGCGCTGCACGGAGTCGCTGAGGGTTTGGGGTTCGCCCGCCTGATCCTTGAGCGTGAACGCGGGGAGTTCATCGCCGATCTCGGCGGCAAGTACGGGACCGCCCAGCAGTCCAAGCACGATGAGGAAAGCCCATTTATATGTCATTTTCATATCAAATCTTGTCCTGCATGCGACGGCCTAGCCGCCAGAAACCAAAGGCCAAAGCGGCCTGAGCGGAAAAATTGAGGCCTTCTTGAATCCAGGCGCTGGCTTCGCTGTCGGGCAGACGCGCCAGTCCACCCAGGGCGAAAGTGGCCAACAGGTTATAGACCAGGGCAGCCATGGTCGGCCAGCCGAGACCACTCCAGCGGGCCGCGAGCAGGGCCTGAATCAGCAAGCTTGCGTTGGCCAGCGTGGTGATCCCCAGCAGCCAGAAAAACCACAGTCGCGTCTCGGAACTCAGCAAATATAAACTCAAACTGCCGCCTGCAGGCACCGCGATCCACAACAGCAAGCGTGCGCCGGAGAACTGCGCTTGCGGGGCGCTGATGCCCAGGCGCCAGGCTCGGTGTGCTCGGGAAAAGCTGTAAGCCATGATCACGAAACCGGGCGCCATGAAGATGAACAGCAGATTCTCCAGCCAGTCCGTTGGTGCCTGTCCCAAGGCGACGCTGAGTTTCCAGCTTGCCTTGCACAGGCCGCCAAGCGGAATGAGTAGGGCGGCACCCCAAGCCAGCGGTGCGATGGCATGATGTTTGCGGCTGATGCCCTGGGCCAGGAACGCGAGCGCCGTGGCGCATAGCAGCACGGGCAGAAAGTCGAACAGGGCGACGCTGAGCGAGTAGTCAAGCATGGGTTTCTGAGCCGCGTTGTCCAAATGACATATTAATAGTACATTATATCAATCCACTCCCGCGAAGGGCTTGGTCTGGGTGCACGAGCCGCGGCGAACAGTGGGCAGTGAAACCCCGGTGTTTAAACGTTTGTCGTGTTTCTAGAGCTCACTGAGGAGCGCTCTGATGTCGAAGTTTTGGGATGCTAATTTGGTCCTGTCTGCCGCGCTGGGCCTTGCCCTCGCTGTTTTGTCGCCCTCCCTGTTCGCGCAGGACGTTCTGGATGAGTTCGGGTCAGACGATCCAGGTAGCGAGCCGGAGGAATTCGCCGACGAGGAGTTGTACGAAGTTATTCCGGTTGCTCAGTCCGAGCCAGAAATCTTGCCGGAGCCGACCACACATCGGTCGGTGTCCCTGGAAGAAATCGTGGTGACCGCGCGCAAGCGTGAAGAATCCATACAGGACGTTCCGCTGTCGGTGACGCCCTTTACCGCGGGCGATTTGGAACAGCGTGGCTTTACCGGGCTGGATGACATTGCCGCGGCGACCCCGGGCTTTACCTTCGAAGGCTTCATGACCGGCGGTGCCCACGGTAACGCGGTCATTCGTGGTCTGGCCCAGCAGTTCACCACCTCGCGCATCCAGAATGTGTCTTTCTTCCTCGACGGGGTCTACCTGCAGCGTCAGAGCATGTTAAATCTGGGCTTGGTTGATATGCAGCGGGTGGAGATCGTCAAAGGCCCGCAGAATGCGCTTTATGGCCGTAACGCATTCGGCGGCGCGGTGAATTACATTACTTTGCGTCCGGGCGTCGAGCCAGCGGGTTATTTGTCCATGGGTTTGGGCGACAACCAGCGCCGCGAGTATCGGCTCAGCCTGAGCGGCCCGCTGAATAACCAGTCCACTTTGTTTGGAAAATTCACGGCAGGTATGACTACTTATGATGGTCACACCAGAAATGATCACCCGGTCGCGAACGCTGACCCGTCCGGCCCCAATCTGCGCGGTAATCTCGGCGGTTGGGACGATGCCACCTACAGCGCATCGTTGGCCTGGGAGCCGACTGGCGCCTTGCGCGTGCGCGGTAGTTATTATCGCAGCGAGGCGCAGCGTGAAACGGCTCCCGGATATTCAATATCTGGGGTCGGTGCTGCACGCTTCGGTCTGCGCTTTGACGATCAGAATGATCTGAACTGCAACGAAGCGACGGTGTCGGATATTCAGCCCTATCCGCCGCGCGAGCACACCGGCTTCACCGCCTGGTGCGGTGAGCTGCCCAAATATGCTTCGGATGTCGCACCGCGTACGGCCGACGGCATCATTGTGGACCCACGCGCCATCGGCACGATTGCCACCACCGATGCCGTGACCTTGTCTGCGGATTACGCCATCAGCTCCGATTTGAGCGTGCATTATTTGTTTGGTTTCGCGGACCACAATTCCTACACCGATGGCGGTGCGAGTGACGAGGACCCGCTCGCCGGTCGCGGCATTGCGACCAATGCGCTTATCACCAATGTGGATAACCAGGACCCCAACGGCTATACCTTCGCCAATACGGCCAGTTCCAGGCCGAATTCCGAGCTGGAATCCTCATCCCATGAGCTGCGTTTTGATTGGGCGCTCAGCCCGCGGCTAACGACGAGTTTCGGCGCTTACTATTCCGTAGTCGAAGATCAGGAATGGACCGCCTTGTTCATCAATGATCTGTGCAATGCCGATTCGCCGGAAAACATAGCGAACTGCAATCTGCCGCTGTCATCGCCAAATCATCTGAAGGAAAATACGGTATTGACGGCCGGTGTCGCTTACGACCAATACACGCGCCAGCATGGGGGCAAGGTTCGCGGCGAGTGGACGGCTTTCAAAGATACAATTACGGCGGCTTTCGCCTCAATGACTTTTGATTTCACCGACACCCTGAGCAGCACGCTCGAGGCGCGCTACACGATTGAGGACAAAGCGGTACAACGCTTTACCGATTCTTTTGCGGTGCCCTACGGCGAGACGATTACCTACAATCCGCCGCAGGATCCCGTCATTCCGGGGGCGGGCAATTCGTTGACCAGCGCCATCGCGGTGCCGGTCGATGATGAAAGCTATGCGTATTTCACGCCGCGAGCCATCCTCAATTGGGGGTACACCGATGACAACATGATCTATGTGTCGGCCGCCAAGGGCGTAAAATCCGGTGGATTCAATAATGCCGATTCCCCGGAAGAGTTGACCTACGACGAGGCGGAAAACTGGACCTACGAGTTGGGCAGCAAGAACAGCTTCCTGCATCGCAGCATCACCTTCAACGCCGCCTTCTATTTCATAGACTGGACCGGTCTGCAGGGCGGCGTTCCGCCCGCTGAAGCCGGGCTGTCGACCTCGGACATCATCACCAACCTGGGCGGTGCGACCAGTTATGGCATCGAAATCGAGTCCGATGTGCGCCTGTCGGAAAATTTCTCCTTTGATCTGGGGCTGACCTACAACGACGCCAGTTATAACGAGGGAGTTATCTACTCGGCGGGTGTGCAGGAGACGGGTAATTTCCACTGTGATGGCGTGACCTGTCCCGCTGATGGCTCGGTGGCCGGCAACCAGTTGGCCCGATCCTCGAAGGAGCAGTACTCGCTGGGGCTCAATTTCGATACGGATATCAAGGGCTGGTATCTTACCGCCCGGGTTGACGGCAACTACCAGTCCAAGCAATTTGTGACCCCGCTCAATCTGGCCTGGGCGCCGGAGCGGCTAATCACCAATGCCTCGCTTAAGCTCGCCGGGCCTGGTGACCAATGGGAAATCAGCACCTGGGGCAAGAACCTGACCGACGAAGATTATGCGTCGAATGCCTTCTACATCGGCGTGTTCAACCAGTACATGGCGGGCAAGGGTGCGGGCCGGACCTTTGGCGCGACTGTGAAGTACAATTTCTAGTTAGTTCGTACGGCGGCCAGTGAGCGCATGAGCACAATCGCGCAGCGCATTTTGCCGCTGGCGCTAGTCGGCTTGACGGCCTGTGGCGGTCATGCCGGTGGTGGCAATGTTCGAGATACTGGCGCCGTAAGCTACGAAAAATTTACGGTCAAGGATCCGCAACAATCTGCGGCATTCATGGCGGTCGATGATCTGGACGGGGACGGCATCAAGGAGATCATCCTTTCCACCTTGGTCGAGCAAACGCCACCCGGGCCGCCAACCGCGGCCTCGCGCGGTGCCCTGCGGGTGTTCAAAACCAGTCAGGGATTGCAAGGTCCCTGGTCCGAGCAGGTTTTGATTTCGACCACCGAGATCGACGGCTATCCCTTCATCAACACCCCGCAGGTATTCGATATCGATGGCGATGGGGTGAAAGATCTGCTGGTACAGACGGGTTTTCTCACGACTTTGGGCGGTGCGCAGTTTTGGCTTCAGGGGCCAGACTTCAGCCAGCGCAGTAATTTTGCGCTGGAGACGACCCGTGGCCTGACCGGCTATTTCTGGCACGAAGCCGCGCAAAGCGATTTAGACGGCGATGGTTTACTGGATATCGTCACCACCTCAGTGCAGACCCAGGACCTGGTTGGCAATCCGGCTAACCCGCTGGGTAGTCCGGATGGCAATGAAAAGCTCAAGGTGGAATGGCATCGCAATTTGGGCGACGGCACATTCGAATATCGGCTGATTGAAACCGGCGTAGGGGGCGTATTCATCAAGCTGCACGATGTGGATGCCGACGGCGATCAGGACATATTGTTGACTCAATTCTTTGGGCCACCGCAGCAGCCCTCAATACTCTGGCTGGAGCAGCTGGAAGCGCCCGCGCCCGGCAACGATTATGTCGGCAACTGGCAGCGGCATAGCATCGATTCCACCATCGGCTTGGGCTACCACATGGAATTGGCTGATCTCAATGCTGACGGGCGCATCGATCTGATCGTGGATTCCCATCACCATCAAGACGATCCGCGTTTAATCGACGCGCAAGGGCAGCCGATTCCGCCGGGAATTTTCTGGTTTGAAATTCCCGATGATCCGCGCCAAACGCGGCAATGGGTGCGACACACCATTTCTCTGAATTTTGCCGTGAACCTGGCCGGAAGTCCGGCTAGCCAGGGTGTGCCCGGTATCTTCAGTGTGGGCGATATTGACGGTGATGGTCGTCTGGATTTGGCGGTGCCCGGTGATGGCAATGACAAGCTCTATGCCCTGCGCCAACGCGCCGATGGCAGCTTTACTGAAGATGTCATCGAAGAGGGCGAAAAAATGATCGCGATGGCGGTGATCGCCGATATAGATGGCGATGGCCGCAACGAAATTGTGGCGGCCAAGCACAATAGTGTGGATGGAGGAACCAGCTTGCCGCCGGGATTCTTGAAAATCTATCGTTATCAGGCCAGTGACTGACCTGGGTCATCTAACGGCGCGGCTGCGGCCGACATAATGACTGCGATTTCAGTCGGGTTGGGGCGGCAGCGTATTGCCATGGAGTTGAGCAAAATACCTAAGCTCAGACGGCCCATGATTTTGCTGTGTCTGGCCGGAGTGGCCGCCTGCAGCAGCCTGCCCGAACACGCGGACGTATCGCCTAAGTTGCCGGAGCAGTTTCTAACCCCAGCTGGGGCCGAGTCGCCGGCACGCTGGTGGCAGGCGCTGAATGATCCGCTGCTGGACGAACTATTGGCTACGGCCATGCTCGAGAATCCCACCGTTCAGCAGCTTGCAGCACGTTTGCGGGCCGCACGGGCTGGCGCCACGGCAGCCGGCGCGGAACGTTTCCCCGTCGTGAACCTGAGTGCTGATCATCAGAATCCGCTGGATGACAAGTTCTCAGCTGAATCCAATGTCCTGGGCTTGGCCGCCAGTTATGAGCTGGATTTATGGGGGCGGATCGGGGCCACGGCCCGTGCCGCTCAGCATCATGCGGCGGCGACCGAGCAGGAATGGCAAGCCGCCCGGATCAGCCTGAGCGCCAATGTCGCCACGCAGTGGATACGAATCGGCAGTGCGCGCCAGCGTCTGGCCTTGATTGCCGCCGAACGCCAAGCCTACGAAAACATATTGCAGCTGGTGGAATTGCGCTTTCGCAACGGCCAAGTCACGGCCAGCGATGTATTGCGTCAGCGCCAGCTACTGGAGTCTACGCGTGGCCTGGAGGCGGTGACGACCGCCGATTTGGGCGTGTTGGAACATGGCCTGGCCGAACTGCTGGGCTTGGCAGCTGGCGTGGATCATTGGTCGGGATATCAGCAGACCAGCCTGTTGCCCTTGCCGGCAACGGGCGTGCCCGCCCAGGTCGTGCAGCGGCGTCCCGATGTGCAGCAGGTTTGGCAGCAACTCTTAGCCGCTGATGCCGAAGTTGCAGTAGCCATCGCCAACCGTTTCCCGCGCTTGAGCCTGGGCGCAGCAAGCAGCACAAGCGCAGCTGGCGCGGCGGATTTATTCGATAACTGGATCAGCAATCTCAGTGCATCCTTGTTGGCTCCATTAATCGATGGCGGTCGACGCCGAGCCGAAGTGGAGCGCCGGAAAGCTTTGTTGGATCAGCAGCTAGCGGCCTATCGGGGAGTCGTATTGAGTGCCTTCCGGGAAATCCAGGATGGCCTGTTACGCGATCAGCAGCAGCAAATTCGTCTGGGCAGTCTGCAATCCCAGCTGGAATTCTCCGATGCCAGTGTGGCGCGGCTACTCAAGCAGCTGCGCAATGGCAGTGTCGACTATCCAGCGGTACTGGACGGGCAAATCACCAATAGTGCCTTGCGTCGGGAGCTGCATAGCGCCCGGCAAACGGCGCAGGAATTTCGGATCAGCTTGTATCGCGTCACTGCAGGTCCCATACCCGCGGATATCGTTGTAGGCCAGGAGAGCATGTGAGCATTCCCCGAAATCGCTGGCTGTTTGCGGCTATTACCGTTGCCGTGTTGCTGGGCTCCCTGCTGGTCAGCCGCGCGCTCATTGCCACCGCGCCGCGCGCCGAGCGGCAAACGCAGGAGCGGCAGGCTCGATTGGTTGAAGTGGCCACCATAGCGAAAAGCAGCCAGCAGCTCTCCTTGACGGCCTATGGCGTAGTGGAAGCCGCGCAACGGGTTAGTTTGAGTGCCCAGGTTTCCGGCGTCGTGCAAGCCTTGGCGCCCAATTTTGTACCCGGCGCGCGGGTTGCGCAGGGCGATTGGTTGCTGCAAATCGATGATCGCGATTTTCGCTTGGCTTTGCGCAAGGCCCAAGCCGATTTGGCGGCGGCCGAAGCGGCGCGTGCGCAGGAGCAAGGCAAACAAGTGGTAGCCCGCGCCGATTTGGAATTGCTGGACGCCGAGCTCGCGGCCTCGGAACGTGCACTCATGTTGCGTGAACCGCAACTGCGCTCGGCCCAGGCCACGGTCGACGCGGCCCGGGCAGCCGTGGCCAAGGCTGAGCTGGATTTGCAGCGGACCCAGATTCGAGCGCCGTTTGCGGGCCGGGTGCTTGGCCGCAGTACCGCGGTCGGAGCCCAAGTGGGTGGGCCAGGGACCATGGTGGGTGAGCTGGTGGCGGACGAGGCCTATTGGGTCACGCTGATGGTGCCGGCCCAGGCTTTGCGCTGGGTGGAGTTGCCGGCAACACCGAATGAATTGGGTTCCGTAGTCAGTATTCACGATGCCAGCCGCCCCGCGGCCGGGCCCTGGCATGGGCGGGTGATTCAGCTTCTGGATCAAGTCGAAGCCAATGGCCGCCGCGCGCAGTTGCTGGTTGAAGTGAAGCCGCAGGCCGAGGATGGCGCCAATTTGCTGCTGGGTAGTTACGTCGAGGCGGTGATTCAAGGCCGGCGTGTGGATCAGGTTTATCGCCTGGACCCGGGCTGGCTGCAAAACGACGCGATCTGGTTGGTGCGCGAAGGCCGCTTGCAGCGCCAAATCATGGAAATATTGCATCGTGACGCTACCGGCGTGGTGGCCAGGGCGGAGCTGGGAGCCGATGCTCAGGTCATGACCAACGTGCTGGCTGGCGCCGTTGACGGAATGCGCGTGCGTACCGTCAAATCACAGGCCGTGCCCGCGCCATGAGTTCACGCAGCGGGCCGATAGCCTGGATGGCGCGCAATCACGTCACCGCGAATCTGCTGATGATCATCATGATCCTGGGTGGTTTTTTTGCCAGTCTGCAGATCAAAAAAGAGGTGTTCCCAGAGTTCACCCTGGATCAGGTGGCCGTTACGGTGGCCTACCCTGGGGCGAGCCCTACTGACGTCGAGCAAGGCGTGGTACTGGTGGTCGAAGAGGCTCTGCAGGGCATCGATGGCATAGACGAACTCACCGCCACCGCAACTGAAGGCCAGGCCCGCATCGTGGCCGAACTGCAAGAATCCGCCGATCCCAATGCGGTGTTCCTGGATATTCAGCAAGCGGTGTCGCGCATCAATTCCTTGCCCCAGGATGCGGAAAATCCGGTCATCGCCTTGTCCAAGCGCGTGCGCAGCGTGCTCAACATCATCATTTATGGCGACAGCGGCGAAATGGTGTTGCGGGAGTTGGCTGAGGCGGTACGCGATCAATTGTTGTCCGCGCCCGGTATCACCCAGGTCGAGCTGGAAGGCGCGCGTGATTTCCGCATCCATGTGGATGTGCCCAGCGCGCAGTTGCAGGCCCATGGCCTGACCTTGCGCGAGGTTGCCGATCACCTGGCCGCCGCATCAGTTGATGCCGGTGGTGGCAGCTTGGATACGGCGGCGGGTGAGGTTCTGGTGCGGGTCGCCGAGCGACGTGATTGGGCGCGCGAATTTTCGGAACTACCCATTATCAGTGGTAGCCGCGGCGCAAGTTTGAAATTGGGCGAAATCGCCACGGTGAGCGACGGCTTCGATGAAACCCAGGATCGCCGCGCCTGGTTTGAGGGTCAGCGCGCAGTGGGCCTGCAGGTCTTTCGGATTGGTGCGCAAACTCCGACCGGTGTTTCGGCTGCCGTGCACGAGGCCCTGGGCGAGATTCGCAGCGGCCTGCCCGATGGGGTGGATGTCATTGTGCTCAATGATGAATCGCGCATCTATAAGGCGCGGCTTAATTTGATGTTGAAAAACGGTTTCTTGGGTTTGCTGCTGGTGTTCGGGCTGATGACCCTGTTCCTGGAATTCAAGCTGGCGTTCTGGGTCACCATGGGTATCCCCGTGTCGTTTCTGGGCGCGATGCTGTTTCTGCCCGCGACCGGTTCCAGCATCAATATGATCTCAATGTTCGCCTTCATCATCAGTCTGGGCATCGTGGTGGATGATGCCGTGGTGGCGGGCGAGAATATTTACGAATACCGCCAGCGCGGCATGAATTTTCTGGATGCGGCCATTGCTGGGGCCCGCAATATCGCGGTGCCGGTGACCTTCAGCGTGCTGACCAATATCGCGGCGTTCTTACCGCTGATGTTTGTGCCTGGCACCATGGGCAAATTGTTCATCGTGATTCCGCTGGTGGTTTGCACGGTGTTCGCCATCAGCCTGATCGAAGCCCTGTTTATCCTGCCGGCCCATCTGGCGCATAGCCGTTCCTTGGCCGACGATTCGCGCCTGCGAATATGGCAGCAAAATTTCTCAGCGGATTTCAGCGCCTGGGTAAAACGGCGTTATCAACCTTTGGCTGAGCTCGCCGTGGTGCACCGTTATCTGTCCGTGGCCATCGGCGTGGGCCTACTGATTATGGTGTTGTCCTACGCCATCAGCGGGCGGCTGGGGTTCGAGTTTATGCCCAGCGTGGAATCCGATTTTTCGGAGAGCCGCATCGTGTTGCCTGTGGGCGTTCCCCTGGCGCGGGTGGAGCGCGCCGCACGCCAACTGGAACAGGCAGCACAAAGCGTGGTAGCCGAAAACGGGGGCGCGGCGCTGAGTCAGGGTTTGTACACCGTGCTGGATGGCAACAGTGTGCGCAGTCGGCTTTATCTCACCGACGTGGACGAGCGGCCAGTGGCGACCTCCGAGGTCACGCGCTTGTGGCAGGCGGCGACTCCACCCCTGGCCGATGCGCAGTCCATGCGCTTTGCCGCCGACACGGGTGGGCCGGGCTCGGGCGCGGCCCTCACGCTGGAGCTGAGTCATCGCGATGTGGCGGTGCTGGATGCCGCCAGCGCGGCCTTGGCGGAAGGCTTGCAGGACTTCCCGCAGGTTTCCGGTATCGACGATGGTTTTCAGGCCGGCAAGGCCCAATTTAATGTGCGCTTGACCGATGCCGGCAAGAGTCTGGGATTGACTGCGCAGGCGGTGTCCACCCAGATTCGTGCAGCCTTTTATGGTGCCGAGGTTTTGCGTCAGCAGCGCGGTCGCAACGAAGTGCGGGTGCTGGTGCGCCTGCCGCTGGCTGAGCGCGGTCAGGTTGCGGATATCGATGGCCTGCTCATCCGAACCCCGGCCGGCAGCGATGTGCCCTTGAACTTGGTCGCCGAGGTGGAACGGGCGCGGGCCTTTGATTCGATCACCCGGCGCCAGGGCCGGCGCACCGTAGAGGTCAGCGCCGATGTGACGCCCCGCAGCGGCGTGGGGCCAGTGCTGGCTGTGGTGGAAGCCGACATCTTGCCGCGTTTGCAGCGTGATTATCCGGGGCTGAGCTATCAAGTGGGAGGGCGGCAAGCCGATACCAGCGAATCCATGGGCGCTCTGGGCATAGGCTTCGTCGCCGCGGTGGGTTTGATTTACTTATTGCTGGCCATCCCCTTCGGCAGTTACTTGCAGCCGGTGATCGTCATGGTGGCGATTCCGTTTGGAATCTTCGGGGCCATCATTGGTCACCTGATCATGGGCTATCCGCTGAGCATCATCTCGATGATGGGCGTGATTGCGCTGGCCGGGGTGGTGGTCAACGATTCCTTGGTGATGGTGCACCATGCCAACGAGTTGCGCGCGCAGGGGCACAGCGCTGCCGAAGCCATCGTGCGTTCGGGCGTGCGCCGCTTTCGGCCAATTTTGCTAACCACTTTTTCGACCTTTGGTGGCCTGGCGCCAATGATTTTTGAAACCTCACCACAGGCGCGCTTTCTGATACCGATGGCGGTTTCTCTGGGTTTTGGAATCTTGTTCGCTACGGCGATTACCCTGATTTTGGTGCCTTGTTTGTACATGATCATCGAAGATGTGCGCGACGTATTTCGCAGGCTGCTTGGCGGTGGCGATGCGCTGAGCGAGGCTGAATAGTGTTTCGGGACGCGGACGTATTGCCCTGGCATTCCACATTCATGCTGGGCACCGGCGCCCTGGCTGTGATCTTGTTGGGCATCTACCTGCAGCAGCGCCGCGGCATCGCCAAAGATTGCTACAGCCCCAGACTGGCCTGGCTGCGAGCCGGCCTGTATTTCTGTGCCTGTCTGCTCATAGCGAACGTATCCGGAGTTTTGTTCAAGGTATTGAACTCGCCCTTAGCGACTGCCGCGCAGCTAGTTAATCCGTTCTGGTGGCTGCTCACCGCCGCCTGCACAGTGGTGATCGTGGTCGGCTACGCCGTGATTTGGCCCATAGGCACTTTTCACGATGGTCGCCAGCGCCACGCCGCACTCAGTTTGCTTTACGGCAGCGTCT
>JBFIIN010000072.1:0-11627 GCA_041601225.1 Oceanococcus sp. | reverse complement strand
CGGGCTGGCTCTGGGCCTGCTGGGGGACGTGCTGCTGGAGCTTCGCGGTTTTCCTGCGGCGCCGGAGCAAAGCTTGTTTCTGGCGGGGCTGGCGGCCTTTCTGGGCGCGCACCTTTGCTATCTCGGCGCCTGTCTGCGGCGCTCGTCGCGCGGGGCCTGGTTGCTGGCTTTGCCGTTTGCGATCTGGGGGCTATTGCTGATAAGCGCCGTGCTGCCGCGCCTGGGCTCGATGGCTTTGCCGGTGATGGTCTATTCCACGGCGGTCTGTTTGATGATGTGGCGGGCCTGGGCTGTGTCGAGTCCGGGCGGCTGGCCCTTGCTGGGCCTCGGCGCAGTGATTTTTGGGGTCAGCGATAGCCTGATCGCGTTGAACATGTTTTATCAGCCCATTGACCACGCGCGCCCGGCGATCATTCTGAGTTACTGGCTGGGTCAGTGGGGCATCGTCCTGGGCGCCCGGCGTCAACTTGCGGACCGCGTTTGATGCTGGGCCAGGGCCCAGGCGACATGCTCGCGGACCACGGCGGATCCGTGTTCGGCGCGCGCACCGAGTGCCTCAAGCACCGCAGGGCTGGTTGGGGCATTGCCCAGCGCCACAGCGATATTGCGTAACCAGCCTTCGTAACCCGTGCGGCGCAGCGCCATGCCTTCGGTACGCTCCAGGAACTCCTGTTCGGTCCAGAAAAACAAACTGGTGAGTGGTGCGGCGTCCAGATTGTGTCTGACGGCGAAGTCGGCCGTGACGGCGGGCCGGGCATAGCGATTCCAGGGGCAGAATATCTGGCAGTCGTCACAGCCGAAAATGCGGTTGCCGATCAACGATCGAAGTGCGAGCGGAATTGAGCCTCGAAGCTCTATCGTCAGATAGGAAATACAGCGCCGCGCATCCAGTCCGCCCTGTGGCCCGATGGCGTTGGTGGGGCAGGCGCGGATGCAGGCCTGGCAGCCACCACAATGATCGGCAACTGGCGGCAGCTTGCTCGGCGGAAGGGGCAGGTCGGTATAAATTTCACCCAGGAAAAAATACGAGCCGCGCTGCGGGTCGATGAGCAGCGTGTTCTTGCCGATCCAGCCCAGCGAGGCATCGCGCGCCAGCGCTTTTTCCAGGATCGGCGCGCTATCGGCAAACACCCGGTAACCGAAATCGCCGATCTCCTGTTCCAGGCGTCTGGCCAGGCGGCGCAGGCGCTGACGGAGAACGCGGTGATAGTCGCGCCCCAGCGCGTAGCGAGCGATGTAGCCGGTTCGCGGGTGGTCCAGCAGTTCACGGCCTGGCGGCGATCCGGTCGCCAGATAATCCATGCGGACGCTGATGACGCTGACCGTGCCGGGAACGAGCGCGGCCGGAAATTCGCGCTTGTCGCCGTGTGCGGCCAGATAGGCCATATCCCCATGTTTTCCCTGCTCCAGCCAGGATCACAAAAGCCTGGCGTCCGCGGCCAGCTCGGCGCGCGATACTGCGAGATGGGAAAATCCCAGCTCCGTGGCCCAGTTCGCCAGGGCGGCGGAAATTTCGGGCGGGCTCATCACGGGGGCAGTCACCTTCCTATAATGCCGGGATGGAGTCTTGCCAACCACTTTACCGAGCCGCCCAGGTCGCCGAATTTGACCGTCGCGCCATTGCGGAACTTGGCGTCAGCGGATTTGATCTCATGCAGCGCGCCGCCGCCAGTGCCTGGCGCCTGCTGCAGGCGCGCTGGCCGCAGGCGCAGCGTCTGGCCGTGGCTGCCGGTTCGGGCAATAACGGCGGTGACGGCCTGGAACTGGCCCGACTGGCCCGGCTCGGGGGCTGGGACGTGCGGGTGCGCCTGCTGGCCGAGCCCAAAGATCTGCGGGGTGAAGCGGCTCAGGCGCTGGCCCAGTACCTGCAGTCAGGAGGCGAACTGAGTGCCGATTTGCCGGCTCGAACCGATGTGTTTGTCGACGCCTTGCTGGGCACGGGTCTGGACCGGCCGGTTGTCGGCGCGTATGCGGGGGCCATAGTGGCACTGAACGAGGCGCGCGGCCGGGGCGCGGGAATTCTGGCGTTGGACATTCCCTCGGGCCTGTCCGCGGATACCGGTGCGGTATTGGGTTGTGCCGTGCAGGCTGACCTTACGGTCAGCTTCATTGCGCGCAAATTGGGCCTTTACACAGGACAGGGACCGAGCCTGGCGGGTCTTCGGGAGTTCGACGACCTGGGCGTCGGGCAGCGGGTTTCCGAGGCTGAACAGCCCGTCGCCAGGCTGATGCTGCCGGCTTATGCGATCCAGCGCCTTCATCCGCGCCCCCGTGCCAGCTACAAAAACCAGCACGGTCACGTTCTGTGCATTGGTGGCGACCGGGGCTATGCCGGCGCCATCCGCCTCTGTGCCGAGGCTGCGCTGCGAGGTGGAGCCGGCCTGGTAACGGTTGCGACACGGCGCGAGCATGCTCCCGCCTTGGTCCAGGCGCGACCCGAACTTATGGTTCGTGGCGTGAACGGCGGGCGTGATCTGGCGGAGCCGCTGGTCCGCGCGAGCATCATCGCAATCGGGCCAGGCCTGGGGCGGGGAGCCTGGGCGCAGGACTTGATGCGGGCTGCGGTGGGTTCGGGGAAACCCATCGTCGCCGACGCCGATGCGCTGCATTGGCTGGCAGATAATCCGCAGCTGTTCAAGCAGATCATAATTACCCCTCATCCCGGCGAGGCGGGTCGACTGCTGTCTTGGCCGCGTGACCAGGTGGAAGCGGATCGGCCCGCGGCGGTCCGCGAACTGGCTCGAAAGTACGGCGCGGTGGCGGTGTTGAAAGGGGCGGGAAGTCTGATTTGCGCAGGAGATGGAGCGCTGTATGTCAGCGCCGCCGGCAACCCAGGCATGGCGACCGGAGGTATGGGCGACGTGCTCTGCGGGCTCATTGCGGCGTTGTGGGCGCAAGGTCTGGCTGCGCCGGACGCCGCCAGTCTGGGCGTGGATATTCACGCCCGCGCCGGGGATCTGGCGGCCGGCGACGGTGAACGTGGGCTGTTGGCCTCCGATCTGTTCAAACCCATCCAGCGTCAGGTTAATCCATGATTCTGGGCCTGGCGGAGGACTCGGCAACGGCCGCCCTGGGCGCTGCGCTGGCCGCCAGGCTGCGACCGCAGTTTGGCTACATCGCGTTACGCGGCGGTTTGGGCGCGGGCAAAACGACCCTGGTGCGGGGTCTGCTGCGTGCCTGCGGCGAAGCGGGTCCGGTGCGCAGTCCCACGTTTACCCTGTTGGAAAGTTACACGGTGCGGGGGCTGGAGATCATGCACCTGGACCTCTATCGACTCGGGCAGGCCGAAGAGCTGGAATTTCTGGGGTTGCGCGACTGGCTGGCGACGGCCTGTACTTTGCTGATTGAATGGCCGGAGCGGGGAGAGGGGTTGCTCCCGCCGCCTGATCTGACGCTGGATCTTGAGCCTGCAGGCGTCGGCCGCCGGGCCGCAATCCAGGCGCATAGCCCTTATGGCGTGCACCTGGTGGCGGGAATTCGCGGCGTCGATTTTCCAGTTATTCAAGAACTGAATTTAACAAACCGCTCTAGCTAGCTGGTTTTGCAGGAAAAAAGCGAGCATAATTGGTGCCCGGGCGATTTGAGGGCTCCCTGAGGGGGGTGAAAAGCGCATGCGGCTCGTTGTTGTGACGGTCGTCGCGGCAATCAGTTTTCAGGCGGCGGCAACCCAGCTGACCGATGTCCGGCTGTGGGCGGGACCCGACAAGACGCGGGTTGTGCTGGACCTTACGGGACCGATAGAACACAGCCTGTTCATCCTCGATAATCCGGATCGGGTGGTGATCGACCTGCGCGGTGTTGATCCCAGCAAGCTTGCGGCCAGGGACGGCAAGGGGCAGGTTGAGCGCATGCGGTTTGGGCGCCGCGACGGGGGTGCACGGGTGGTGTTCGATCTGAATGTCACGGCGAAACCCCTGAGCTTTTTGTTGGCCCCGAGCGGAGCGTACGGCCACCGCCTGGTGGTGGACATCGTTCCGTCGGCTCAGGAGCAGCCGTCGCAGCCGTCGCTCGTCCAACCTACGCGCAGTGTTGAACGCCCGATTCTGGTGGCCATCGATCCGGGCCACGGTGGCGAGGATCCCGGCGCGATTGGCCCGCGCGGCTCGCGCGACAAGGATATTGCCCTGCAGATCGGCCAGCGCCTGGCCGATCTGCTGAACCGGGAGCCCGGTATGCGCGCGGTGCTGACGCGGGATGGTGATTACTATATTCCGCTGCGGAAACGGATCGCCATTGCCCAGCAGGCCGGCGCCGACCTGTTCGTGTCCATACACGCTGATGCCTTCACGGATCGGCGCGTGCGCGGATCTTCGGTCTATGTCCTGTCGCCGCGTGGGGCCAGTTCGGAGCATGCGCGCGTGCTGGCCAATCGCGAGAACGCAGCCGATTTGGTGGGTGGTGTGGACCTGCACGACAAAGACGACTTGTTGGCATCCGTGCTGATCGATATCTCGCAGACCGCGGCAATTGAGGCGAGCCTGGATGTCGCGCAACGTCTGTTGCAGCGTCTGGATGATCTGGGGCCATTGCATAGCCGCCAGGTCCAGCGGGCGGGGTTTGCGGTGCTTAAAGCACCGGACATTCCGTCAATTCTGGTTGAAACGGCCTTCATCTCCAACCGGGACGAGGAACGCCGCCTGCGCGACCCGCAGCAGCAGCAGAAGCTGGCGCGCTCGCTGCTGGACGGCATACGCGGTTATTTCGAAGACTATCGCCCGCAGCGGGTAGTGGCGGCCGCGAACTCCGCTCGCGAGCATGTCGTGCGCCGGGGCGATACCCTGTCCGAGATTGCGATGCGCTACGGCACCAGCATCGCGCGTCTGCGAAAGACCAATGACCTTCGCGGTGATCGTTTGCAGGTGGGCGACAGGCTGCAGATTCCGTGACGCGGGTCGTAACCGCGAACGCCGCAACCAGGGATGGTTTCGGCCGGCGTTCTTGGCAAGGCCGGGAAGGCCGCGCCTAGAACAATTAGACTGAGCCCTACTCCCAGCCAGCTGATTGCAATGCCGATTAAGGTCCTACCTGACCACCTGATTAACCAGATCGCGGCGGGCGAAGTCGTGGAGCGCCCCGCCTCAGTCGCCAAGGAGCTGATTGAGAACAGTCTCGATGCCCAGGCGCGAACGATCCAGGTCGATGCACAGGAAGGCGGCATTCGCCTGCTCCGGGTGCGCGATGATGGCGTCGGAATTCCACGCGATGAACTGAACCTGGCCCTGTCTCGCCATGCGACCAGCAAGATCGATCGCCTGGAAGATCTGGAGCAGATTTGCAGTTTGGGATTTCGGGGCGAAGCCTTGCCGAGCATCGCGGCAGTGGCTGGTCTGGACATCGTATCGCGCACTGCGGCAGACGAGTATGCCTGGAAAGTGAGCTCCAGCCCGGGTCAGCCCGTTGGCGAACTGCGACCCGACCCGCATCCGCAGGGCACCTCGATCAGCGTTCATGAGCTGTTCCGGTCGGTGCCGGCCCGGCGGCGGTTCCTGCGCGCGGAGCGCACCGAGTTCGGCCATCTTGAAACCACGGTGCGCCGCCTGGCGCTGGCGCGGCCAGATGTCGGCTTTGCGCTGACGCACAACGGCCGGGAGGTCTGGAAAGTGCCGCCGGCTGCCGGGCGCGCGGACCAGGAACGTCGATTGGCCACGCTTTGCGGTGACGAGTTCGTCGAAAATGCCCTGTTTTTCTGCCGCGATCTGGAACAGGTCGGCCTCAGCGGCTGGCTTGCCCGGCCGGCTTTCTCGCGTGCCCAGGCGGATTTGCAATATGCCTTCATCAATGGTCGGTTCGTGCGCGACCGCGTCGTCGTCAGTGCGCTGAAATCGGCCTACTCCGACGTCTTGCATGGGAGTCGTCAGCCGGCGTATCTGGTGAACTTGCGTATCGATCCGGCGGAAGTGGATGTCAATGTGCACCCGACCAAACACGAAGTGCGCTTTCGCGATGGACGTCGGGCCTTTGACTTTCTGCGCAGCACCGCCCGTGAAGCGCTGGGTGCCGAGCGCCCGCATCAGGGCATGCATGTCCCCCGGCCGCGGGCCGGCGGGCCTGCAGCCCATGAATTCCGGCCGACGGCCCAGCTGCCGCTCGGTGAGCCGCGCGCACCAGGATATGGCGGCTTGCTGGGCAAGGAATCGGCGGTGGCCGGTGTGGCTGAGGGCCAGTCCATGAGCGGGCCGGCGGCCGATGCTGGAGGTCCGCCGCTGGGTTTCGCCATGGGTCAGATCCAGGGCATTTTCATCATTGCCCAGAACGCCGAAGGTTTGGTGCTGGTTGATATGCACGCGGCGCATGAGCGGGTGGTTCTTGAGCGCATGAAGCTGCATTTACAGGGTGAGCGGCCCCAGTCACAACCGCTGTTGGTGCCCATAGATATCGAGGTGAGCCTCACCGCTGCGGATGCGGCGGAGGCCCAGAGCGAAGCGTTGCTGCGCCTGGGTCTGGAATTACGGCGCACCAGTCCCGAGCGTTTGCAGCTACGGGCTGCGCCGGCCTTGTTGCAGAACTGGGATCTGGCCGCCCTGGTCCGGGATCTGCTGGATGATCTGGGTGCCAGCGAGGAGGCCGATGCGGGGCGTCTGGAGCACGCCCTGGACTCCGTGCTCGGCAACCTGGCCTGTCGTGCCGCGGTGCGTGCTGGGCGGCAGCTAAACCTGACCGAAATGAACGAGCTGTTGCGGCAAATTGAACAGACGCCACGCAGTGGTCAGTGCAATCACGGCAGGCCTACCTGGGTGCAGTTACCGCTGGATGCCATGGATCAGTTGTTTCTGCGTGGCCGATGACCGGCCCCGCGCCAGCTCTGATGTGCGTGCTGGGTCCGACGGCTGGCGGCAAGTCGGCTCTGGCAATGGCTCTGGCGCAGGATTTCCCGCTGGAAATCATTTGTCTGGATTCCGCCCAGATTTACCGCGATATGGACATCGGTACGGCCAAGCCCAATATCCGCGAACGTCAGGCCGTGCCACATCATCTGCTGGATTTTCTCGACCCGGCGTTGAGCTACTCGGCGGCACAGTACCGGCAGGACGCGGCTGCGGCCATCGCGGACATCCTTGCGCGCGGCCGCGTCCCCTGTTTGGTCGGTGGCACATTTCTTTACCTGCGTGCCCTGCTGGATGGTCTGACGGATCTTCCCAGGGCGAACCCGGCGTTGCGCGCCCGGCTGGAGCGCGAGGCCGCGGCATCGGGCTGGGAGGCCCTGCATGAGCGGCTGGCTGCTGCTGATCCGCAGGCGGGGCAGCGCATCCACCCCAATGATGCGCGCCGGATCCAGCGCGGACTGGAAATTCTGGAACTGACCGGTTGCGCGCCCAGTACGCTATATGCCGGCCAGGGTCAGGCGCCATGGCCGGGGCCGGTACTCAAGCTGGCGGTTGGACCCAGTTCGCGGGCGGAGCTGCATGAGCGGATTGCGCGGCGTTTTCGCAACATGATTGCCAGTGGCTTCGTCGAGGAAGTCGCGCGTCTGCGCGGTCGTGGCGATCTGCATCCGGATTTGCCGGCGATGCGGGCGGTGGGCTACCGGCAGATCTGGGAGCATCTTGATGGGGTATGTGATCTGGAGACCGCAATTGCGCGGGGCATCGCGGCAACCCGCCAGTATGCGAAAAGACAGCTGACCTGGCTGCGGCGCGAGTCCGCGTTGAACTGGTGTGTAGGTACGGGGTCTGAGCTGCAGTCCCTGGCCCGTCCAAAAGTTTCGGAATACCTAGAGGCGACCGCCGCGTGATATCCTCGCTCGGCTCAAATACCGGCCGGGCCGTTTCTCCACGGTGGGTCAGGGTTATCCCCAGGAGTGGAAAATAATGTCGAAAGGGCAAACCTTACAAGAACCTTTTTTGAACCAGCTGCGCAAAGAGCGCATTCCGGTCGCGATCTATCTGGTCAATGGGATCAAGTTGCAGGGGCAGATCGAGTCCTTTGATCAGTTTGTGGTCCTGCTCAAGAACAGTGTGAGCCAGATGGTTTACAAACACGCGATCTCTACTGTTGTGCCGTCGCGCGCGGTCACTATCGACGCCGACGAGGGCGACGAGGAGTAATAGCGTCGGCGCCGACTTTTTCGACCGCCCACGGGGCGGCGACAAAACCCTGCTGGTTGCACTGAGTTTCCCGAATGATGGCGGTGAACCGGCCCGCGAAGAGTTCGTGGAACTGGTCGGCGCGACCGATGCACAGGTTGTAGGGATGATTGGCGGGCAACGCAAGTTGCCCGATCCGCGCTGTTTTGCCGGCAGTGGCAAGGTCGAGGAAATTGCTCGGGTCGCCGAGGAGACTTGCGCCGAGTTGATTATTTTTAATCATCAATTGAGCCCGGCGCAGGAACGCAATCTGGAAGCCCGCATCAAGGCGCGGGTGCTGGATCGCAACGGTTTGATTCTCGATATTTTCGCGCGGCGTGCCCAAACCCATGAAGGCAAACTCCAGGTTGAATTGGCGCAGTTGCGCCATTTGTCGACCCGCTTGGTGCGCGGTTGGACCCATTTGGAGCGCCAAAAAGGGGGTATTGGCCTGCGCGGACCGGGCGAGAGTCAGTTGGAAACTGATCGCCGCTTGATTGGCGACCGGATCAAGCATGTTGAGCGCCGCATCGAACAGGTGCGCCACAGTCGTCAATTGAATCGTCGCCATAGGCAGCGGCGGGATGTGCCCATCGTATCTCTGGTGGGCTACACCAATGCGGGTAAGTCCACCTTGTTCGAGCGTCTGACCGGTAGCGATACCTATGTTGCGGACAAGTTGTTCGCCACCCTGGATACGACCTTGCGGCGCGTGGCCCTGGCGGGTGGCGAATCGGCCGTACTGGCCGATACCGTAGGGTTTATTCGCGATTTGCCGCATACCTTGGTCGCTGCATTTCGGGCGACCCTGGAAGAATCCGCGGCTGCCGATTTGTTGTTGCACGTGGTCGATGCCTCGGACCCTGAGCGGGATGAGCAAAGCGACGCAGTGATCACAGTGTTGGAGGAAATTGACGCCGATCAAGTGCCGCGCCTGGAGGTCTATAACAAGTTGGATTGCTTGCCCGATCAAGTTCCGCGGGTGGACCGCAATAAGGCGGGTGTCCCCTGCCGGGTATGGGTTTCTGCTGCTGATGGGGCGGGAATCGAACTCTTGCAGGCGGCCTTGGTCGAACGCCTGTTGCCGGATATGGAAGAGCTGGAGTTAGCGCTCTCGCCCGATTTGGGACGTTTGCGCGCCCGTCTGTTTCGCTCCGGCGCAGTAACTTCCGAACATTGTGATGATGCGGGACTTAATCATCTGCAAGTGGCGATTTCGCGTCGCCATTTGGAACGCATGTGCGCCGAAGAGGGTGTGAACTTGGCCGGGTTGCGGGCTTGAATTTCGCGCTCCCCGCCCTTACTTGGGTACTATGCGCCGCTGGGTCCCTGTTGGCCCGATACAACATCAAAAGAGACTGATCATGGGTTGGAACGAGCCGGGTTCAAACGGCAAGGATCCTTGGGACAATGGCAGTGGACCGCCGGATCTCGAGGAACTCTTGAAGAAATTTCGGGGCCGGTTCCGGCGCGGTCCAGGCGGATCGGGCGGAACGGCTGGCGGCGGGCCCTCGGGTGCGGTCATCGCCACCGTGGTGGTGGTTGGCGCGGTGCTGTGGGGTCTTTCGGGATTCTATACGGTGCAGCCGGCCGAGCGCGGCGTGGTCCTGCAGTTCGGCGAGTACCTGGAGACCGTGAGTGAGGGGCTGCATTGGCGGGTGCCGTGGCCCGTGCAGACGGTCGAAAAGGTCAATGTCGACAGCGTACGCAGTATTGATGACCGCCAGATCATGCTGACCAAGGACGAGAACATTGTCGATCTGGATCTCAGCGTGCAGTACAAGGTGCGGGAGCCCGATGCCTATCTGTTCAATGTGCGCGACCCGGATGCCACATTGCGGCAGGCCTTGAAGAGCGCTTTGCGTGAAATCGTGGGCCGCAATGAGATGACCTACATCCTCACCGAAGGCAGGGAGGGCGTGGCGCAAACGACCAAGCTCCTGCTGCAGAGTACCCTGGACGGATATGAAACAGGACTGGATGTGACCGAGGTCAACATCAAGGATGCGCAGCCGCCCGAATCGGTACAGGGCGCTTTCGCGGATGCGATCAAGGCGCGCGAGGATGAACAGCGCCTGATCAACGAAGCCGAGGCCTATGCCAGCGACGTGCTGCCTCGTGCGCGCGGTCAGGGCGCGCGGATGGAAGCGGAAGGCGAAGCCTACAAGGCGCGGGTGGAGGCCGAGGCCACGGGTGACGCCTCGAGATTCTTACAACTGTTGGCCGAATATCAGCGCGCGCCCAAGGTGACGCGCGACCGTCTGTACCTGGACACCATGCGGGAGGTGATGGGCTCGTCAAGCAAGATTCTGATCGACGTGGATAAGTCGTCACCCCTGCTGTATCTGCCCCTGGATCAAATGATGAAACAACGCGCCGGCAGTGCGAGTTCCGCGACTTTTGCGGCGGAACCCAATGCGATGAATCCCTCTCAGCAAGGACGGGCGCAAGGCTCGGGTTCCCGCACATCGATACGTGATCGGGGGAGACGCTAATGAGCGGCAAAGCTATGGCCTGGACGATCGCCCTGCTGATCGTCCTCGGAATCGCCGCGGATTCGCTGTTCGTGGTCGACAAACGCCAACATGCCGTGGTGATCCAATTCGGCCAAATCAAGGGCTCTGACTACTCACCCGGCCTGCATATCAAGGCGCCGATCATTCAGGACGTGCGCTATTTCGATCGGCGCATACTGACCTTGGACAAACAGCCTGAACGGTATCTGACCCAAGAAAAGAAGAACGTGCAGGTCGACTTCTTCGTCAAATGGAAAATTGCCGACGTGGCGGGTTATTACCGGGCCACCAACGGAGGCGATGAAGGGCGGGCCCTGAATCTCCTCTCCGACATCATCAACGACGGGCTGCGTAACGAGTTTGGTACGCGCACGATCAAGGAGGCTGTTTCCGGCGAGCGGCGCGAGATCATGCAGGCGCTGGAGCGGGGCGCTGCGCCGAAAATCCGCCCCTTGGGCATCGAACTCGTCGATGTCCGGGTCAAGCGCATCGATTTGCCGGACACCGTCAGTGAATCGGTGTATGCGCGGATGCGGGCGGAGCGGCAACAGGTGGCCGCGATGCTGCGTGCCAAAGGTGCCGAGGCGGCGGAACGCATTCGGGCTGACGCTGACCGCGAGCGCGAGGTGATCGTCGCGGAATCCTATCGCAAGGCGCAGGAAGCCCGCGGTGCAGGCGATGCCAAAGCCACCGAAATCTACGCCGATGCCTATGGCAAGGACGAGGAGTTCTTCCGGTTTTACAACAGCCTGGAGATCTATCGCGACGCCTTTTCCGGACGCGAGGACATTTTAGTGCTCGAGCCGGACAGCGAATTGTTCAGGTATTTCCGGGGCTCCAAGTAAGTCGCTGATGTGGGATGACCTGGGACGTGCGCTGGCGCTGGTGCTGGTGATTGAGGGCATGTGGCCGTTTCTCGCGCCCGCCCGCTGGCGCATAATGCTGGCGCAGTTGGCTCACGTGAATGATCGGGTCCTGCGGATCGCGGGATTCATCGGTATGGCGGTGGGTCTCATGCTGTTGCAGCTCATGCGGGCCTGACCCGGAT
>JBFIIN010000071.1:0-11699 GCA_041601225.1 Oceanococcus sp. | reverse complement strand
TCTTCTCGTCATAGCCCTTGACGGCCAGCCAGTGCCGGGTGTCCTGGTCAAATTCGATCGCCACGCCCTTGGCCTCGAGCTGGATTTCCAGCTGGACCAAAAACTTATCGACGACGTGGCTCACGGTGCTGGTGTCCAGCGCGGCAAACTGAATGATCGCATCCAGACGATTGCGGAATTCGGGCGCGAACATCTTGCGCATGACCTCCATCGCGTCGGTGCTGTGATCCTGGGTCTGAAAGCCGATCGAACGCCGTGACATTTCCTGCGCGCCCGCATTGGTCGTCATCACCAGAATCACATTGCGGAAATCAGCCTTGCGTCCATTGTTGTCAGTCAGCGTGCCGTGATCCATCACCTGCAGCAGCAGGTTGAAGACCTCAGGGTGCGCCTTCTCGATCTCGTCGAGCAAGATAACAGCATGGGGCTGCTTGATGACGGCCTCGGTGAGCAGGCCGCCCTGATCAAAGCCGACATAGCCGGGTGGCGCGCCAATCAGCCGGGAAACGGTGTGGCGTTCCATATACTCGGACATATCGAAACGGATCAGCTCGATGCCCAGATGCTGTGCCAGCTGCCGGGTGACTTCGGTCTTGCCCACGCCGGTCGGGCCGGCGAACAGGAAGCTCCCAATCGGCCGGTCGGCATTCCCCAGGCCGGAACGTGACATCTTGATGGCGCTGGTCAGTCCGGAGATTGCATCGTCCTGGCCAAAAATCACCAGACGCAAGTCGCGCTCCAGTGTCTTGAGCAAATCGCGGTCCGAGGAGGACACGCTCTTGGGCGGAATCCGGGCGATCTTGGCCACGATGCCCTCGATGTCGCGCACCTGTACCGTCTTGCGACGCTTGCTGGGCGGCCGCAGGCGCATTTGCGCACCAGCCTCGTCGATCACATCAATGGCCTTGTCAGGCAGGTGCCGATCATTGATGTGCCGCGCGGCGAGCTCAGCCGCGGTGTCCAGGGCCGAATGCGTATAACGCACCTGATGGTGCTCCTCGAATCGCGTTTTCAAACCCTCAAGAATACGTACGGTCTCGGCCACACTGGGTTCGGGCACGTCGATCTTCTGGAAGCGTCGCGCCAGGGCGTGGTCTTTTTCGAAGATGCCGCGAAACTCGGTATAGGTGGTCGAACCTATGCACTTGATCTCGCCGTTGGCCAGTACCGGCTTGAGCAGGTTGGAGGCATCCATCACCCCGCCGGAAGCGGCGCCCGCACCGATGATGGTGTGAATCTCATCGATGAACAGGACGGCCCCGGGCCGCTCATCAAGCTCACTGAGCACGCGCTTGAGACGCTTTTCAAAATCACCGCGGTATTTGGTTCCGGCAACCAATGCGCCCATGTCCAAAGCAAAAATTGTGCTGCCGGCCAGGATCTCCGGCACTTCGCCGCGGTCTATCTGCCGGGCCAGCCCTTCGGCAATCGCGGTCTTGCCCACCCCGGCTTCGCCGACCAGCAGCGGGTTGTTTTTGCGGCGCCGGCACAAGGTTTGAATGACCCGTTCAATTTCGTGCTCTCGGCCGATCAGGGGGTCAATCTTGCCTGCCGCCGCGCGTTGATTGAGATTGACCGCATATTGCTCGAGCGCAGAGTTCTTGCCATCATCTTCCGCGTCCTTCTCGGACGCTGATCCCCCAGGCGCCTCCGAACCATCGGCTTTGGTAATGCCGTGCGAAACGAAGTTGACGATATCCAGCCGTGTCACGCCCTGCTCGTTGAGCAAATAGACCGCGTGCGCGTCGCGCTCCGAGAAGATGGCGACCAGCACGTTGACCGCCGTGACTTCCTTCTTGCCCGCGGACTGGACGTGATAGACGGCGCGCTGCAGAACCCGTTGAAAACCCAGCGTCGGCTGCACTTCGCGGTTCTCATCGCGATCATCCACAGTCGGCACGTTGGTCCGAATGAATTCGCGCAGATCGCGCTCCAGACCGTCCAGCTGAGCGCCTGAGGCTTTGAGGACCTCGGCGACCTGAACATCGTCCAGCAGCGCCAATAGCAAATGTTCCACGGTCAGCAGCTCATGGGCGTCGGTCCGTGCAGACACGAAAGCCGCATCCAGTGCACGTTGTAACTCCTGGCTCAACATGTCACGCGCGCTCCATCGTGCACAGCAAGGGATGTTGGTTATCACGGGCGTAGCGATTGACCTGCGCCACTTTGGTTTCCGCGATTTCCGCCGTATAAGTGCCTGCTACAGCGCTACCTTTTGTATGGACTTCCAACATAACCTGCACCGCCGTTTCGTTGGCCAACCTGAAGAACTTCTGCAATACGTGTACCACGAACTCCATGGGGGTGTAGTCGTCATTCAGCATGACTACCTTGTACAAGGGCGGCTGCTGAAGCTTGGGTCGCGCCGCTTCGACCGCCGTCCCGTCCTGATGTTCTGTTACCTGGTTCGCCATGTCGTCATTCTAGTACAAGGATTTCACCGAATTGGGCCTTTCCACGACCGCTTATCGGCCGTCCCGGCTACTTGCTCAAATGCGTGAATACACCATCCCAGTCCGCGCCCGGCGGATGGCGCCTGAAATGTGCAATACGCGCCATGTAAATTTCGTAAATGCGACGCTGTGCGCCGGATTGCTGCAAACCGAAGAACTCCGTTTCTGCCTGATCCCAGGCCTGGCTCCGGTAAGCACGTAGACCGTTGCGATAACGGGCAAGTTCCTCCTTCACCGCAGGATCCAGCCCGTCGCGGGGACCCAGGGGCTCAAAGATTCCGACCGGCTCGTTCTTGCCTTTGACCCGGACCCGGTCCAGATCGCGGAAAACGAAATCATCGACCGCACGGCGCGTTGCATCACTGCAGATAATGTCGACCCCATACTCCTTGGTCAGGCTTTCAAGACGCGCCCCCAAATTCACGGCATCGCCGAGCGCGGTATAAGCCCGTCGAAACTCCGAGCCCATATTGCCCACACTCATCTGCCCGGTGCTCAAGCCGACGCCGATGCGCAGCCGTGGCCAGCCCCGAGCTTCAAATTCATCCCCCAGGCGGCCCATGCAACGCACCATTTCCAGCGCAGCCTCCAACGCGCGGCGCGCGTGATCCGGGGCACGCAATGGCGCGCCCCAGAACGCCATGATTGCATCGCCCATGTACTTGTCGATCGTGCCGCGATGTCTATGTATAACCCCAGTCAGCGGCGTCAAAAACTGGTTCATCAGTTCCGTCAGCTCGCTCGGCTGCAAATTCTCTGAAATCGATGTGAAATTGCGAACGTCGGAAAACAGCACAGTCATTTCGCGGCTATCGGTTTCCATCGACGCGTGCTCAGGAGCTTCGGCCATCTCATCCACGATCTCGGGCGGCACGTACTGGCCGAAAATCCGTGAGATCTCGCGCTTGTCCCGCGATTCAATGAAATACCCGTAGGTCATCTGAATCAGAATCACGATGAGGGTGAATACCATCGGTGAACCGATCGGAATCACGAAGTCCCCGAGCGTCCACAGCAGGAGCCCGAGCGCGCCCGAGAACAGCAGGACACCAATAACCAGCACGGTACCCCACAGGGGCCGCACCCGGGGAAAGGCCCAGGTCAGCAGAGCACCGATGGCAAACAGCAAGGCCGCCTCGATGCCCTTCACATAGGGGGCCAAATGCTTGATGCTGCCGTCAAGGATTCCCGAGACAATATTGGCGTGAATCTCTACCCCGGGATAAGCCGCCCCCACCGGGGTGGTGCGCAGGTCAAAAAGGCCCGGCGCGCTGGTACCAAACAGCACGATCGCGTTTCTCAGGGAATCGGCCGGCACGCGTTGATTCAGCACGTCCGTCGCGGAAACGTATCTGAAGCTCCCCATCGGCCCGCGAAATGGCACGAGCACCGCCAGGTTTTCATCGACCGGCGCGCGAAACTGTCCTACCCGCACGGCTTCCAGATTCAAGCTGGAGCGTCCGGCTCCACGCGTGTCGTACTCCAGTTCCAGATCGGGGTTGCCGACGGCCAGCCGCAGGACTTCCAGGGCCAGCGATCCATAAACTGCGCCCTGAAACTTGCGCAGGAGCGGAACGCGCCGGAACACGCCGTCCACATCCAGGGTTGGATTGTCGAAGAAGCCACCGCTCAACGCCGCATCCTGCAGCATTGGCAGATTGGCTGAATACGCCTGAGCTTCCAGATACTCCGCCGGCAGTTGCGCAGCGGTGCGTTCATCCAGTGCCGGTGCCGGCAGGGCGCCCACGGTGGTCTGATCGTGACCGGCCCCCTTGAGCACATACCCCATCACCACCCTGCGACCTGCCAGACTGCGGGCAAACTGAGCGTCGGTATCCAGACTGGCTGCCAACTCGGCCAGCACGGCAGCGCCAGCGGGCGTATTCCCGATCCCGGCCGCGCGCAAGGCATCCAGGTGGCGCCGCCCCGAAGTGGCGTCGGGCTCTGCGAACACCATGTCGAAGCCCAGCACCCCGATCCGGTACTCATCGAACAGCAGATCGACCAGGCGCGCAAGTTTGTCGCGCGACCAGCGCCATTGACCCTCGGCGGCCAGGCTGCGCTCATCGACATCGACAATGACGATGCGTGGATCCGGCTCGCCGACCATGGCCAGACGAACCCGTGCGTCATAGGTGAAATTCTCGATCTTCTCCAGCAGACCGAAGCGCAGCCAACCGCTCACATGCAGGGCGAACAGCAGGAACACAAAGCCAGTCAAGCCGTAACGGATCAAAATGTGCACAGTGTTGTCATACCCCCATTCAATCGCGCGCACGCCGACATGCAACCCAGGAAAATCCGGCTTTCAGCCACCTCGCCGCCCAACCGGGCAACCACATCCGCCAACCGCAGAATAGACAGACCTAGGCCACCCCACAAGAACCGCGTTTACGCGGTATCATGTGGGGTTTAGAGCGACTGGTTCCCTGGTGACTTTCCAACTTTCGGCGTGGCCCACCGACAAGCTGCTGCGCTGGCTGCCGATCGGGGCGGCCGTTCTGTTCGCCGCGTTGATCGGCCTGGAGCTGGCGCGCGTTTTCTGGATGCTGGTTCCGGCCGGCGACGGCGGCGTATGGCAACCGCGCCCCGCCAGAGCCGTCGGATCACCGGGCGCACCGCGGCCCGAAGCGCTTGACGTCGGCCCGCTGCTGGCCGCCAAACTGTTTGGAGAGCCCGCCGCCGACGGCCCGGCACCGGTCGCCGCCAGCGACCTTCTCGATGCGCCCGATACGAACCTGCAACTCACGCTGCGCGGCGTATTCGCGGCCGGTGAGGTCACGGAATCACGCGCCCTGATTGAACCCGCCAACGGCGATCTTTCTCCCTATGCCGTGGGCGCGGAAATCCCTGGCGGCGCCAAGGTCCATTCGATCCATGCGGACCGGGTCCTGCTGGAGCGCGGCGGTCGGCTGGAAACATTGCGACTGGATCGCGACGCCCCCTCAAGTTCGGCAGGCACCCTGCGTGGCGCCGCCGTCAATCGCGGGCTCGCGTCCAACGCGGCCCGGGTCATCGACGCCGAGACTGCGACGCAGCTCTCGCAGATTCGTCGCGATCTGCTCAACGACCCCACCAAGGCCTCGGACTTTTTGCGGGTCCAGCCAGCGCAGCGCGACGGCCAGCTGCGCGGTTATCGCATTTACCCTGGACGCAAACGGGAGTTGTTTCGCGCTGCCGGTTTACGCCCCGGCGACCTGGTTACCGCGATCAATGGCGTACAATTGGACGATCCCACCAAGGGTCTCGGCCTGCTTGGCGACCTCAGCCAAGCGTCGCAAATCAATCTCACCGTTGAGCGCGGCGGCTCCACCCAATCTATCAGCGTGACCCTGAATTGATGAAGACAACGATTATCTCCGCCTTTGCCTGCGCTCTTCTGGTGTGGTCGACGGCCGGTCTAAGCCAGAACGATAGCGGCACGACCCTGAATTTGAAGGATGCCGACATCAATTCGCTGATCACGACAGTGAGCGATGTCACCGGCCGCAACTTCATCATCGATCCACGGGTGAAGGGCAAGGTCACCGTGATGTCGTCCACATCCATGTCGCCCGACGAAATCTACGGCGTGTTTCTTGCGATTCTGCAGGTACATGGCTTTGCCGCCGTACCGGCTGGCGCGGTGACGAAAATCGTACCGGAAGTCGGGGCCAAGCAGGATGGTGGTACCTATTTCGATATCGAAACGGGCCTGCCTGACGACGAGGTCGTCACCCGGGTCGTGGAAATTCAGAATGTACCAGCCGCCCAGTTGGTGCCGATTCTGCGCCCGCTGGTTCCCCAGTACGGCCACCTGGCGGCTTACTCGCCGTCGAACATGCTGATCATCTCTGACCGCGCAGCGAACGTGGGACGCTTGACCGAAATCATCCGCCGCATTGATCAGGGCGGAGACCGGGAACTTGAGGTGATTCCGCTAAGCCACGCCAGCGCGGCCGAAGTACAGCAAACGGTATCCGGCCTGGTTCAATCCGAACAGAAAAAGGGTGGAGCCGACCCCTCATCCGAGCCCCTGACGATCCTTGCCGATGAGCGCACCAACAGCATTCTGCTGGCTGGTGACAAATCCTCGCGCTTGCAGGTCCGCGCGGTTATTGCCCATCTCGATATCCCCCTGGAACTGGACGAAGGCGATACCCAGGTCATCTATCTGAATTATGCCAACGCCGAGTCGCTGGGGCCGATACTGGAGGGCTACGTGCAGTCCCGCCAGGGCTCCGAGGCCCAGCGTCGTCAGCAGGCGCAGAACGCCGCCGCTGCGGCCGCCGCCGCCAACTCGGCCGTTCGCATCGTCGCCGAACCGGACACCAACGCGCTGATCATCACCGCACCCCCAAAACTGATGCGCGGCATACGCAATGTGATTGCCCAGCTGGACATCCGCCGCGCCCAGGTCCTGGTGGAAGCCATACTGGCGGAAGTCAGCGTCAACAAAGCCCGGCAGCTCGGGGTGGATTGGGCCGTATTGAATGATGAGCGCATCGCCGCGGCCAGCATCCTCGACCCGAGCATCATTACCGCAGCAGCCGGACTGGCCAGCGGCACCAATCCAGCAGCTGCCGCAGGATTGCTGCGGACCGGCTTCAATACCGGGGGCGGTCGGGTTCGCGAAAACGGCACCAGCTTCGCCGTGCTGCTCAACGCGCTCTACGGCGACGGCGAGACCAACGTACTGTCCACCCCGTCCCTGGTGACCATGGACAATGAGGAAGCGGAGATATCGGTGGGCCAGGAAGTGCCCTTTCTGACCGGTTCATTCAGCAATTCGGGATCAAATGCCGGCGTGGTGAATCCGTTTCAGACCATTGAACGGCGCGATGTCGGCATAACCCTGGGGATTACGCCGCAGATCACGGCGGGCAACTCCATACAGCTCACTATCCGTCAGGAAGCCTCCAGCATCAGCGCCGGCGCCGCAGGCGCGGTCGACCTGGTCACCAACAAGCGCACGCTCAATACGACGGTGATGGTGGAAGACGGCGACGTGCTGGTACTGGGTGGCTTGCTGGACGACTCGGTGCAGCAATCGGAGCAAAAGGTCCCGCTGCTGGGCGATATTCCCGTTATCGGCAGCCTGTTTCGCTCCAGCAGCGTGATGAAAAGCAAGCAGAACCTGATGCTGTTCATCCGTTCCGTCATTCTGCGTGATCCGAGCACCGCGAACTTTTACACCCGCAAGAAATATGACGCGATGCGCGGCCTGCAAAGCTCTGCCAATCGCAAGGGTGTTCGCCTGATGGGTCGCGATGCGGGTCCCCAGCTATTTCAGCTCGAAGACATGCTGACCCCGCCCGCCGTCAGCCCCGCCGCAGATGCCGCCGGCGCGGCGCCCGTCGTTCAGACCCCAGCGTCCGCACCGACCAGCGTCGCAGCGCCTGCCCCCGTGGCTGCGCAACAGCCTCAGAGCACGCTGCTCTCGACCGAACCGGTGCTTGATGGGGACCAGGAACAGAATGCTCCGCGCAAGAAGATGGGCCGGGGCCACCTGCGCTGATGGACACTCCGGCACCGCAACCGCCCTTCACCTTCGCCAAGCGCCAGGGCATCCTGGTTGGCGAAGCCAACGAACGCGGCGTCGAAGTCCTGCACCGTCGCGATGCGAGTCTGCAGGCTTTTACCGAGTTGCGCCGTTTTCTCGGCCGCCCCATGAGCCTGCGCCCGGTGGACGGTGCAGAATTTGATCGCGAGTTGCAGAAGCGCTACGAAAACAATTCCGCGGAAACCATGCAGGCCATGCAGGGCCTGGATGAGGAAACCGATTTGTCGACGGCGGCCGAAGCCCTGTCCGAGCCGCAGGATCTGCTTGAATCCGAAGATGACGCGCCGATCATCCGCCTGATCAATGCCCTGCTGTCGGAAGCCATCAAGGAAAATGCTTCGGACATCCATATCGAACCCTTCGAAAATCGCCTGGTGGTGCGCTTCCGCGTCGACGGTGTGCTCCGCGAGGTTCTGTCACCCTCGCGCGCGCTGGCGCCGCTGATCGTATCGCGGGTCAAGGTCATGTCGCGTCTGGACATTGCGGAAAAGCGCCTGCCCCAGGACGGTCGCATTTCTGTCAAGATCGCCGGGCGTCCGGTCGATGTCCGGGTCTCCACGATCCCGTCTGGCCACGGCGAGCGTGTGGTATTACGCCTGCTGGACAAGCAGGCTGGCCGCCTGGATTTGCAGCACCTCGGCATGGCGGCCGATCGCCTCACGACCATGAATCGGCTGATCGCCAAACCGCACGGAATCATTCTGGTCACCGGACCGACCGGCTCCGGGAAGACCACGACCCTGTATGCAGCGCTGGCAAGCCTGAATGATGCCACCCGCAATATCCTGACGGTCGAGGACCCGGTGGAATACTACCTTGATGGCATCGGCCAGACCCAGGTCAACAGCAAGGTGGAAATGAGCTTTGCCCGTGGCCTGCGCGCCATTTTGCGTCAGGACCCCGATGTGGTCATGGTCGGTGAAATACGCGACCTGGAAACTGCCGAGATTGCGGTGCAGGCCAGCTTGACGGGCCACCTCGTACTTTCGACTCTGCACACGAACAGCGCTATCGGCGCCGTCGCCCGCTTACGCGACATGGGCGTGGAGCCTTTCCTGCTGGCCTCCAGCCTGATCGGCCTGATAGCCCAGCGGCTGGTCCGGGTGCTCTGCCCCAACTGTCGCCAAGCCTACACACCGGACCCGAATGAATGCCGGATTCTCGATCTGCCCGACGCCGACCCGCCACAGATCTATCGCTCGGTGGGCTGCGACAAATGCCGGAACAGCGGATATCTGGGCCGCATAGGCATCCATGAACTGGTCGAGGTCGACGACACCATGCGCACCATGATTCATGACGGCATTGGTGAGCACGAGATCGAAGCCTATGCGCGCCGCAATGCGCCCAGCATCCGGGCCGAAGGCCGCAACAAGGTTCTTGCGGGACTGACCACAATCGAGGAAGTTGTCCGCGTGACTCGGGAAGACTGATGGGCGCATTCGCCTATGTGGCACTTGACGCGCGCGGGCGCCAGAAGAAGGGCTTGATTGAGGGCGATACGCCGCGCATGGTGCGTGGCCTGCTTCGCGAGCAGGGCCTGAATCCGCTCGAGGTCGAAGAAGTTGAGCAGCGCGAACGCGCCGGAGCCACGCGTGGTTTTGCACGAGGGATTTCCAGCACCGAAGTCGCCCTGTTCACCCGCCAGCTGGCCACACTGGTGCATTCGGGCCTGCCTCTGGAAGAATCGCTGCAGACCGTGGCGCAACAAATCGAAGGGCGGCGCGTGAAAGGTGTCGTCATGGGCGTGCGGGCACGGGTTGTCGAGGGGCACACCCTGGCCACCGCCCTTCGGGAATTTCCCAACATTTTCAATCATTTATATTGCGCCACGGTCGAAGCCGGCGAGCATTCCGGGCATTTGGACATGGTTCTCGAGCGACTTGCAGACTATGTTGAAAGTCGCCAGGAGATGCAGAAAACCGTCTTCGCGGCCATGTCCTATCCGCTGATCCTGGTGCTGGCTTCGGTCACAATCGTGGGTTTTCTGCTGGCCAATGTGGTCCCGCAAGTTGTCGGCGTGTTCGCCAGTCTCGATGCGGAGTTACCAGCCTTGACCAGGAGCTTGATTGCCGTCAGCGACTTCCTGCGCGCGCACTATGTGCTGCTGGGAATCGCCCTGGCCGGTTCGGTCCTTGGCTTCAATCTGGCCGTGCGCAAACCCGATATCAAGCGCCGCTGGCACCGGTTAACCCTGCGCGTTCCTCTGGTCGGGCGCGTCGTTCGCGGCATCAATGCCGCGCGCTTCACGCGCACCTTCAGCACCCTGGTGTCCAGCGGCGTACCTGTGCTGGATGCAATGCAGATCTGCAGCCAGGTCGTGCAGAACATGCCCATGCGCGAAGCCATTGAACACGCGGCGCTGCGGGTCCGCGAAGGCGGCCAGATCGCCCGGTCGCTCGCCGTGGGGCGACTCTTCCCGCCGATCACGCTCAACCTCATCGCCAACGGAGAATCTTCGGGGCAACTCGAGCAAATGCTGGAACGCGCGGCGGTGAATCAGGAGCGTGAGGTGGCGACGATCCTGGCCGCGGTCATGGGCATCCTGGGTCCGGTGCTCATCCTGCTCATGGCCGGACTGGTCCTGACCATCGTGCTTGCCATCATGCTGCCCATCTTCGAGCTCAATCAGCTGGTTCAGTAAGCGCATCTGTGCGTGCGGGGAGCAAGGCCTGATCAAGCAAGCGGCTGATGCGGCTTGGTACTGATTTTTCGACTTCCAAGTCAGCGATATGTATGGCATTGGCCATTGCCAGCGCGTCCGCGCTACCGTGGCTTTTGATCACAATGCCCTGCAGACCCACGAAACTGGCACCGTTATAAGCGCGCGGATCCGCGCGCTGCTGAAAGCGGCGCAATACGGGGTAGATCAGGACCGCGGCCAGACGGCTCCACCAGGTCCGGGTCAGTTCGGCCCGCAAATAGGCCGAGATCAGCTTGGCCGTCCCTTCCGACGCCTTGAGCGCGATGTTTCCGGTAAAACCGTCGCAGACCACCACATCGACGTCGCCGACATAGATACCATCGCCTTCGATGTATCCGACGAAGTTGAGTTCACTGGCCTCCAGCAGCTCTGCCGCCGCCTTGGTGACCTGGTTGCCCTTGATCGATTCATGACCAATATTGAGCAAGGCGACGCGCGGGCGCTCCAATCCGGAAACCGCGGCTGCCACGACCGCACCCATCACAGCGAATTGGGCCAGATGTTCAGCCGTACATTCGGCATTGGCGCCCAGATCCAGCATGTGCGTGTGGCCATTCTGTGATGGCATGGCGGAAATAATGGCCGGGCGATCAATACCCGGCAGCATCTTGAGCACATAGCGTGCGGTGGCCATCAGCGCACCGGTATTGCCGGCGCTGACACAGGCCTGGGCGCGGCCCTGCTGCACGAGATTCAGGGCTACGCGCATGGACGAATCTTTTTTGCCGCGCAAGGCCTTGGCCGGCGACTCATCCATGCTCACAACCTCAGTGGCCGGCTCGATCTGCAAGCGGGCGCCGAAATCCAGCGCGCGCTCAGCCACTGCTTTCTCCAACTCCGCCGCCGCCCCCACCAGGATCAGGCGCAGATGGGGATGGCGCCGCAAGGCCATTGCAGCCGCATCGACCGCGACCGGATAGCCCGCATCACCGCTCATCGCATCCAGAGCAACACTAACCATCCGTACGTATCGACAGTCTCAGCGGCTCCGACGAGCCGC
>JBFIIN010000070.1:0-11747 GCA_041601225.1 Oceanococcus sp. | reverse complement strand
TCGCTACCCGTTGCGCCTTCATCGTCGGTAACGGTCAGTCGAAATTTCAAAGTGACAATGCCGGATTCAACGGCCGGCGCCGTGAATTGCGGCATCACCGCACTGGCATCATCCAGCATCACCGTTGGCCCGGCAATCTGTTCCCAGGCATGGCTGGCAATCTGGCCGTCCGGGTCGCGGCTGGCGCTGCCGTCCAGGCCGACCTGGCTGCCTTCATCCACGGTGCGATCCGGGCCTGCATCGGCAATCGGGTCGGTATTCACCGCCAGCACGGTAATACTGACTTCGTCCACCCCGGTGTCACCGTCATCGTCAGTAACCATGAGTTCAAAGCGCAGTACGGTCGTCTCCACGACAGTCGGCGCGGTGAAGCTTGGTCCGGCGCTATCGGCACCCTGCAACTGCACATCGGGGCCGGCCAGCTGAGCCCAGGCGTAAGCCACGATTTGCCCATCGGAATCGGTGCTGGCGCTCCCGTCCAGCATTACGGGAGTCTGCTCATCAACGCTCTGGGCGGGGCCGGCATCCGCAATCGGCGGCTGGTTCTGACCCGGCGCGGCTATGGCCACGGTCAGGCTGTCGCTGGCGCTTGCGCCATCCGTGTCGGTCACGGTCAGGGTGAAGCTGAGCACGGCGGCCTGGGAAAGCTGTGGCGCATCGAACGCGGCATTCGCCGTATCGGCCTGCTCGAGTACGACTTGCGGGCTACCCCCAGTCTGGGCCCAGGCAAAGCTGACCGGCCCCTCTATATCGCTACCCTGTCCCGCTAGCGTCACGCGCGCACCACCGCTGACAGATTGATTGGCACCCGCAGCTGCAGTTGGGTCATCGTTGACCGGGGTCACCGTGATGCTGGCGGTGACTGCGTCCGTGGAGTCGAATCCATCACTGACCGTGAACGCGAAGCTGTCGTCGCCAAAGAAATTGGCCTGCGGCAAATAGATAAAGCTGCCGTCATCATGCAGGGTCAGAATGCCCCGCAGCGGCTCGCGGGCCACACTGAAATGCAGCGGCTGCGCCTCGGCATCGCTGGCCTGCAATACCCCGTTAAGCGGGTTGTCCTCGGCCACCTGAAAAGATTGCGCTTGCGCGCTGGGCGGCTGATTGGCCGGCGGCGGGTCCACCGGTGGATCGGTCGGCGGTACCCCGGTATCGTTCGGTTCCGGCAGCACCAGCACAGCGATCTGCACCTGCCCGGTGGCGCCGTCGTCATCAATCACCGTCAGACGCCAACTTAATGTTGTCGGTACGTCCACTGGCGGCGCAGTGAAGCGCGTCACCGCGCTACTGCTGCTCGAAAGCGCGACCAGGGGCCCTGCCAATTGCTGCCATTGGTAGGCGACAATGCTGCCGTCGGCATCCTGACCGCTGCCGCTCAAAGTCGCCTGTTCGCCAGCCCCTACACTCTCGGCGGCACTGACCGTGGCCTGTGGCATCGCATTGGGCGCACCGTGGGCTGCGATATGGTCCAAAGTCTGCTGCAAATGGCCGCGTGCGGCCTCCATGCCCACCAGGCTGCTACAGAACGGTGCCCCGGCCGCACGCACGGCGTCGAGATAGGCCACCACATCGGGCGCGATTTCAAACAGCTCCTGGGGTCGGTTCAGATCCAGGCTGCGCCGCGCGCCTGCCCTGAGCGCTGCTGCTGGAATCTGCAGGCCGTTACTGACATCACAGTCCTCATCCAGGGTTTGCAGCAAGCGCGCGATGTTGAGCACCGCGGCTGGATCGCTGTGCAAATCGCCGCTGGCGCCGGCCACCAGGTCCACCACGCTCAACACGCTGCGTGCCGGCACCGCAGCCAGTTCGATGTCGCCAAGATGCAAGCGCAGCGTTTCTCCGCTGCGGTAGTGGAAACGGCCATCGGCCGCGGTCAGCCCGGCAAAGCTGGGCGTGCTGTATTGCAGCCTGGCGACGGGTCCGTCAACCAGTATCCCCGTGGTGGCACTGCCGATAACGGGCGTGCTCACAGGAACTTCGCGCTCACCGCCCCCACCACATGCGACCAAAGCTGCCGCAACGGACAAGCCGATCCAGAGCCGGACTACAGCCATTTTGTATCTCCAATTACGCACGAATTGGCGACTTCGGTCGCTCATTTTCCCCGCGAACAGCGGGATATTGGCCAGCATGGCCATGATTATTCTTCAGTACATGCGCCTAGCCCTATGATTTCAAGAGTAAAAAAGTGCTAGGCGCGCTCCTGAGCGGCCCAAATCTGCGGCCGGTCAAATTTAAGGCATTGATATTAAAAGCATTTGTTTTCGCCGCCCCCATTTGGCCGACGATGGGACCCCGGCCTGGAATCGGGCCCGGTCGACCCGGGCTTCGCGCACTGGTAGATGAACTCGAATGCCGAGTCCTTGCGGCATTGCCCCCGCGCGCTGCTCCACGAACGCCGACCATATTCGCCGGGGCTGCAGGCTAATTGGATTCGCATGGTGGGGCATGGAGATGGCCCCGCAAGCTCGCTACGGATTCGCTTCCAGGTCGAGCCCCCGTGCCGCGCCAGGCCTTTGCAGAGCCCTCCATGACGGGAGCACGCAATGGAGCAACCGCAACTATTCCTTGGGATCGGCCGATAGGCCCGCGTCCACGCCATCCTGGATGCGCTGCTGCACCTCTTCACGATGCACCGCAACCTCACGCGGCGCATTGATTCCCAGCCGGACCTGATTCCCTTTTACACCGAGCACCGTCACGGTGACGTCATCGCCGATGACCAGAGCCTCGCCTACCTTGCGCGTCAAAATCAGCATGTGAGCACCTCCCTATTCTCATCATGCCGGCCATCCAACAACCAATTAACCGTCTGCTGCGGCTTTTGCTCGGCGCTCACCCAGGGGTGTGCAAATGTTCGACGATCGGCTCTTTGTCCAGCTCAAAGTCCTTGTGCAGGGACCGCACGGCCAGCTCCAGATATTTATCATTTATCACGACCGAAATCTTGATCTCGGATGTCGAGATCATGTGGATATTAATATTTTCTCGCGCCAAAGTGGCAAACATCTTGGCCGCGATACCCGCATGCGAGCGCATTCCCACACCAACCAGGGAAACTTTGACGATATCGGTGTTGCCCACCACATCGCGGGCCTGCGATTCACGCGCAACTGCGCGCAGGATGTCCATGGTCTTGTCGTAATCGCGACGATGCACGGTAAATGTGAAGTCGGTCGTGCCATCGGAACCAACGTTTTGCACGATCATGTCCACTTCAATATTGGCTGCACCGATCGGCCCCAGGATCGCCGAGGCAATGCCGGGATGATCGGGCACGCCGACCACGGTCAACCGCGCCTCGTCCTTGTTGAATGCGATCCCGGAAATGATCGGATCTTCCATGTCGTTGTCCTCCAATCTGATGAGCGTGCCGGCGCCATCCGTGAAACTGGACAGGACCCGGAGCGGTACCGCGTACTTGCCGGCGAATTCGACTGCGCGTATTTGCAGAACCTTGGATCCCAGGCTGGCCATCTCCAGCATTTCGTCGAAGGTCACGCTGTCCAGCCGGCGCGCATTGGGTTCAACGCGGGGGTCCGTGGTGTAAACCCCATCAACGTCGGTATAGATCTGGCACTCGTCGGCCTTCAAGGCCGCGGCCAGAGCGACCGCCGTCGTGTCCGAGCCGCCGCGTCCCAGCGTGGTGATGTTGCCGTGCTCATCGCTACCCTGAAACCCGGCCACGATGACGACCCGACCACAGGCCAGATCGGCGTCAATGCGATTCCGATCAATCTCCCGAATGCGGGCCTTGGTATGCTCGGCGTCGGTCAAGATGCGCACCTGACCACCGGTGTACGAGCGCGCATCCTGACCCTTTTCGTGCAGGGCCATGCTCAGCAGGGCAATCGTGACCTGCTCGCCGGTGGACAGCAAAACGTCCATTTCCCGGGGATTGGGGCGCGCTGACAATTCCGTCGCCAGCGCCGTCAGACGGTCGGTTTCCCCACTCATGGCGGACACCACCACCACCACGTCGTGGCCCAGCGCGCGACTGGCGATCACCTTGTCGGCGACATGCCGGATCCGGGCCAGGTCGGCAACTGACGTGCCGCCAAATTTCTGTACATACAGAGCCATCTCAGTTCGCCAGTTGCTGGGCCGCCCAATCAGCGACCGCCGCCAGCGCCGCGGCGAGATTTTCGGGCTGATCGCCACCGGCCTGCGCCATGTCGGGCCGGCCACCGCCGCGCCCGCCAACTTGCGCCGCAACAAAATTCACCAGTTCGCCGGCTTTAAGACGACCCGTGCTATCGGCCGTCACGCCCGCCACCAACTGGACTTTGCCGTCGTTGACGGCACCCAGCACGATCGCGCCGCTGCCGATACGATTCTTGAGGTCATCAACCATTTCGCGCAGTCCCTTGGCATCGGCGTCGACTTGCGCGGAGAGGATCTTGAGCCCGCCGATCTCGACCGCCGCGCCGAGCAGATCACCGCCTTGCTGGGCGGCCAGCTGCGATTTGGCCTGATCCAGTTCACGCTCCAGGCCGCGCGCCCGCTCAAGAATCTGTTCAACCCGTTCGCCCAATTGATCGCGGTTGGATTTCAAACTGATCGCCAAGCGGGCCAAGGACGCATCGACCGTCTGGGCCCACTGCAAGGCGCCCAGGCCCGATATCGCCTCGATACGCCGGACCCCGGACGCAATGCCCGCCTCGGCCGTGATCTTGAACAGGCCGATGTCGCCCGTGCGATTCACATGTGTGCCGCCACAGAGTTCACAGGAAAAATCACCCAGCCGCATGACCCGCACCGAATCGCCATATTTTTCGCCGAACAGGGCCATGGCCCCGTCATCCAGAGCCTGCTGGTAGCTGGTGACCCGGGTCTGCGCTTCATGATTGGCGAGAATTTCGCGATTGACCCGCTGCTCAATCTGCGCCAGTTCATCGGCCGTCAGCGCCTGGTAATGGGAGAAATCGAAACGCAGGCGCTCAGGTTCGACCAGAGAACCCTTCTGCTGTACATGGTCACCCAGCACTTCGCGCAGGGCGGCATGCAGCAAATGCGTCGCCGAGTGATTGCGCATGATCGCCAGACGCCGCTCTTCGTCGACCTCGGCCTGCACCGGCAGGCCGGCCCGGAATTCGCCGGCCACGACCCGGCCTATATGCAGGATCGCGCCACTGGCGTCCTTCTGGGTATCGCGCACCTCGAACAGGCCATCGGCCGCGCGCAACACGCCGCGGTCACCGACCTGACCTCCCGATTCGGCGTAGAACGGCGTGCTGGACAGCACCACCGCACCCTCCGCGTTCTGCGCCAGGCTCGCCACCGCCCGCCCATCGGCGACCACAGCGGCCACCGCCTGCTCCAGACGGGTTTGCCCGTAGCCGACAAAATCCGAGCGCACTTCCAGACCTTGCAAAGCCTGCTCGCCCTTGCCGAACTGGCTGGCCGAACGGGCCCGCTCGCGCTGCTCCTGCATGGCGGTTTCAAAGCCACCGCGATCTACGCTCACACCTCGCTCGCGGGCCACGTCTTCGGTGAGATCGATCGGAAAACCATAGGTGTCGTACAGCTTGAAGGCCGTCGCCCCATCCAAAGTGCCGCCGCTGGAGGCGAAGGCGTCTTCCAACAGGCGCATGCCCTGTGTCAGGGTTTCCGCAAAGCGCTGCTCTTCCTGCAGGATCACGCGTTCCACATGGGCCTGCTGGCGCTGCAATTCGGGATAAGCCGTGCCCATCTCGGCGACCAGAGCCGGCACCAGTTTGTGGAAGAAGGCCTCGGTGATACCCAGCTGGAAGCCATGGCGGATGGCCCGGCGCAGAATGCGGCGCAGCACAAATCCGCGCCCCTCGTTGCTGGGCAGCACGCTGTCCACGATCAGGAAGGAACAGGCCCGGATATGATCAGCCACCACCCTGAGCGAGCGACTGCCCGGATCGGCGTCCGGCGCCAGGGCGCGGATCGCGGCAAGCAGGTGGACAAACTGGTCGGTATCGTAGTTGTCGTGCACGCCCTGCATGACCGCCGCAACCCGCTCCAGGCCCATGCCGGTATCCACGGACGGTTTGGGCAGGGGATTCAGGGTGCCATCGCTGGCGCGATCAAACTGCATGAACACCAGGTTCCAGATCTCGACGTAACGGTCGCCGTCTTCATCCGGAGTGCCGGGTGGCCCCCCGGGGATCTCCGGGCCATGGTCGTAGAAAATTTCACTGCAGGGTCCGCACGGACCGGTATCGCCCATGGACCAGAAATTGTCCTTGGCGCCAATTCGCGAGAAGCGCTGCGGGCTGGCGCCAATCTCGTTCAGCCAGATATCAGCGGCTTCCTGGTCGTCCTCGTAGACCGTGATCCACAATTTTCCCGCCGGCAGTCCCAGATCCTGAGTCAGAAATTCCCAGGCATAGCCAATCGCTTCGCGCTTGAAATAGTCGCCAAAGCTGAAATTGCCCAGCATCTCAAAGAAGGTGTGGTGGCGCGCCGTGTAGCCGACGTTTTCCAGATCATTGTGCTTGCCGCCGGCACGCACGCAGCGCTGGCTGCTTACAGCGCGCGAATAGCTGCGCTCTTCACGGCCGAGAAAGGCATCCTTGAACTGCACCATGCCTGCATTGGTGAACAGCAAGGTCGGATCACTGGCGGGCACCAAAGGGCTGGACGGCACGATGTGGTGATCGTGTCGCGCGAAAAAATCCAGGAAGCGTTGGCGGATCTCGTTACTGCTGATCATTGATGGCGGCAGGCTGCGGGCAAAAGCGCGCTAGTTTAGCGGGAGCGACTGATCCTCGCCATGTACATAGGCCGTAACGACGCGCCGGCACAAGCCGGCATCGAAGCCGCGTTGATAAAGTTTCTGCCGCCAGGAGAACTCATCGCCAGATCCGCCCGCAATCCGCTGCAAGGCGCGGCGGGCGGCGGCGGCCCAATCCAGCTCCTGTGCCAGGGCCTGTTCAATGAGTTCCGGAGCTATGTCGTGCTGTTCCAGTTCGGCGCGAACCCATATGGGACCCCGCCCCTGTTCCCAGCGATGGCGCACCCGCGATTCGGCAAAACGCTCTTCGCTGAGCCAGTCCTGGGCGGCCAGCTGGGTCGCGGTGGCGTCCGCCACATCGGGCGCAATACCGCGCCCGACCAGTTTCTGGATCAACTCGCGGCGACTGTGTTCCCGACGCGCCAGACAGCGCTCGGCGATGCCGCGGGCGCGCTGTTCGGGGCTCGCTTCAGGCCGGCTCGGGCGCTTCCGAGTCGTCATGCTCGGCCGGCTCGATCTGGGGCAGCAAACGCGAACGCAATTCTTTATCCAGCGTTTCGGCGATCTCGGTATTCTCCTTCAGGAACTCGCGCGCATTGTCCTTGCCCTGGCCGATTCGCTCGCCGTTGTAGCTATACCAGGAACCTGATTTTTCGATCAAATTGTGCTCGACACCCAGGTCAACCAGCTCGCCCTCATGGGAAATGCCTTCGCCGTAGAGAATTTCGAACTCGGCCTGCTTGAATGGCGGCGCCAACTTGTTCTTGACCACCTTGACCCGGGTTTCGTTACCCATGATCTCGGTGCCTTTCTTGATCGCGCCAATGCGCCGTATATCCAGGCGCACCGAGGCATAAAACTTCAGCGCATTGCCGCCGGTGGTGGTTTCCGGGTTGCCGAACATCACGCCGATCTTCATGCGGATCTGGTTGATGAAGATCACCATGGTATTGGACCGTTTGATGTTGCCGGTCAGCTTGCGCAGGGCCTGGGACATCAGCCGCGCCTGCAAGCCCACATGGGTATCGCCCATCTCCCCTTCGATTTCAGCCTTGGGCGTCAAGGCTGCAACCGAGTCGACCACCACCACATCCACGGCGGCCGAACGCACCAGCATGTCCGCGATTTCCAGCGCCTGCTCGCCGGTATCGGGTTGCGAAACCAGCAAATCGTCCACATTGACGCCGAGCTTGCCCGCGTAAATCGGATCCAGCGCATGTTCGGCGTCGATAAAGGCCGCGGTGCCGCCCAGTTTTTGCGCCTGTGCGATAACTTGCAGGGTCAGGGTCGTTTTGCCCGAGGATTCCGGACCGTAGATCTCGATCACGCGACCACGCGGCAAACCGCCTATGCCCAGGGCGGCATCCAGAGTCAGCGATCCCGTGGAAATGCTGCTCACGCTCCCAACGGCGCCGAAGTCACCCATCCGCATGACTGAGCCTTTGCCGAACTGTCGCTCGATCTGCGTGAGTGCCGCGGCTAGCGCCTTTTTACGATTGTCATCCATTGCCACATTCCTGTTTCGAAGGCCAGAGGTTAGAAACTGTCGCTGCTGCTGTCGAGGCGCAAGCTCGCGTCCCTAACAATTACGGGCCTCGGTCGAAATTGCGGACAGGGGCTTTGCGCGGATTCGTCAGGCCATGCAGGCCAGCAGTTCCCGTAACGAGGCCACCGTGGCCTGCCAGCGCACCGCGTCGCGATCGCCGGCGAATTGATGGCGCACCGCCGCCAGCGTGCTGGCGCCCGCGCAGGCGATCCAGACCAGTCCCACCGGCTTCTCCACGGAACCGCCGCCAGGCCCGGCTATCCCGGTGGTGCTGAGCGCCCATTGGGCGTGACTGCGCGCCAGGCAGCCCTGGGCTTCTGCAACCGCAACCTCCTCGCAGACCGTGCCGTTCCTCACCATCAATTCCACATCGACGCCCAGCAGCTCGGCCTTGGCGGCGTGCGAATAGACGACAAACCCGCGTTCGAACCAGCGCGAACTGCCCGGCAGATCCGTAAGCAGTTTGGCGATCCAGCCGCCGGTACAGGATTCGGCCACGGCCAGTGACTCACCCCGGGCCAGCAGTTGCTCGCCAATCTGCAATGCCAGCCGCCGCCCCGCGCTCTCATCGCCGCCAGGCCGCTGTCCCATTTTGGTCATCGCCATCCCCGCTGTCGTCATCTGGTGAAACTGATAGCATCGCCGCTCCCGCAAGCGAGCCTCAAGCTGTGTCCGACGCCGCCGAACACACCCCCATGATGCAGCAGTACCTGGCCATCAAGGCCAGCCAGCCGGATCTGCTGCTGTTTTACCGCATGGGTGACTTCTACGAGCTGTTTTACGACGACGCGCGTCGCGCCGCGCAATTGCTGGATATCACCCTGACCAGCCGCGGCAAGTCCGCGGGCCAGCCCATCCCCATGGCCGGTGTACCGGTGCATGCCTACGAACAATACCTGGCCCGTTTGTTGCGCGCAGGAGAGTCGGTGGCGGTGGCCGAACAGGTCGGCGAAGCCACGGGTGGCAAGGGGCCGATGCAGCGCAAGATCGCGCGCATCGTAACGCCGGGCACGGTTACCGACGAGGCCTTGCTGGATGCACGCCGCGACGCCCTGCTGGTGGCGGTCTGCCAGGTCCAGCAACGCTACGGAATTGCGCGCCTGGATCTGGCGGCCGGACGCTTTACGGTCGGCGAATTCGGCGACGCCGACGCGCTGCTGCAGGAACTGCGCCGCACGCCACCGGCCGAATTGCTGGTGGCGGAGGGGAACCCGATGAATCCCTTGCTCGGCGGCCAGCGCTATCGCGAACGGCCACCCTGGCATTTCGATGTCGACAGCGCCCGGCAGCAGTTGCTGGAGCAATTTCAGGTTCGCGACCTGAGCGGCTATGGCTGCGCCCGGATGCCGGCCGCCATCGCGGCGGCGGGCGGCCTGCTGCAATATGTTCACGATACCCAGCAGCAGCAGTTGAGCCACCTCACCGGCCTGGCTGTGGAGCGTCCACAGGATGTGCTGAGCCTGGACGCCAACACCCGCCGCAATCTGGAAATCGAAGCCAGTAGCTCCGGCAATGCGCAGCACAGCCTGCTGGGCCTGCTCGACCGCTGTGCCTGTGGCATGGGTAGCCGCGAACTGCGTCGCTGGTTGCGACAACCCTTGCGCGCGCATGAGCAACTGCGCATGCGCTACCAGGCGCTGGCGGCCTTGCAGGACGGTGGCGCGAGCCAGCCTCTGCGTGAGCAGCTCGCCGGCCTGGCCGATATCGAGCGCATTGCCACCCGCATTGCCCTGCGTTCGGCGCGCCCGCGCGATCTCTCCGGACTCGGGCGCTCGCTGGCCGCGCTGCCCGCCCTGCGCGAACAGGTCGAAGCGCTCGACAGCCCATTGCTGCAAGAACTTTGCGCCGCCCTGGGAGCCTACCCGGATACGGCGCAATTGCTCGGCCAGGCCATTGAGGCCGAACCCCCACTGACCCTGCGCGACGGCCAGGTCATCCGCGCCGGCTATGACGCCGAACTCGACGAACTGCGTGGCATCGCATCCCACTCGGCGGATTTCCTCAGCAAGCTGGAAGCCGAGGAGCGACAACGCAGCGGCATTGAAAGCCTCAAGGTTGGCTACAACCGCGTCCATGGCTACTACATCGAACTGCCACGCAGCCGCTCCGCCGATGCGCCGACCAGCTATCTGCGCCGGCAGACCCTCAAATCCACCGAGCGCTTCATAACTCCGGAACTCAAAGCCTTCGAGGACAAGGTGCTGTCGGCGCGTGACCGCGCGCTGGCGCGCGAGAAGCAGCTCTACGACGCCTTGCTGGAGGAGTTGGCCGACCAGGTTCCACAACTGCTGGCCAGTGCCGCTGCCGTGGCACAGATCGATGTGCTGAACAGCCTGGCTGGGCGGGCCCTGGACTCCGGCTGGACCGCGCCGGAACTCACCACGGAGTCGCTGATCGAAATTCGCGGCGGGCGCCACCCCGTGGTTGAGATGGTGTCCGACCAGCCGTTTGTTCCCAATGACCTGCTGCTCGACGACAGCACCCGCATGCTGCTGATTACCGGCCCCAATATGGGCGGCAAATCAACCTATATGCGCCAGACCGCACTCATCGTGCTGCTCGCGCATATCGGTAGCTATGTGCCGGCAGACTCCGCCCGTATCGGTCCGCTGGACCGCATATTTACCCGTATCGGCGCAGGCGATGACCTGGCCTCCGGCCGCTCGACCTTCATGGTGGAAATGCAGGAAACCGCGGAGATCCTGCACAACGCCAGCGCCCAGAGCCTGGTTCTGATGGATGAGATTGGGCGTGGTACGGGTACCTACGATGGGCTGTCGCTGGCCCAGGCCGCAGCCGAGCATCTGGCCGCCGTGTCGGGGTCTTTCACGCTGTTCGCCACCCATTATTTCGAGCTGACGGCGCTCGCGGAAACGCTGCCCAATCTGGCCAATGTGCATCTGGACGCCACCGAGCATGGGCACGATCTCATTTTTTTGCATCGGGTAAAAGCGGGCGCGGCCAGCCGCAGCTATGGTCTGCAGGTGGCGCGGCTGGCCGGGGTACCTCCGCCGGTATTGCAGGCGGCGAAAGTGCATCTGCAACGCCTGGAATGTGGGCAGCTCTCCACAGCCGCCACGACGCCGCAGCTAGGCCTGTTCGAAACGCCCGCGGCCTCACCTCTGCTCGCCGAACTGGCCGCTCTGAACCCCGATGAGCTCAGCCCGCGCGAGGCCCTTGAGCTGGTTTATGCGCTGTCGAGCAAGGCCCGGTCCGAGTCCAGAAGCTGAATTCGCAGGCTTACAGGCCGGCGTCGGCCAGCAGCAGCCTGACCACCACCACCAGGCTGCCGATGAACAGCAGCGTGAACACGATACCCAGCACGATAAACTGGGAGGCGCGTCCCTGGGTGAAGTCGCGCTCCCGATTCTTGCGATTCTGCACGCCGAAAAAGGCCGCGGCCACGCTGAGACTGGCCTGCCAGAAGCTTGGCGGCTCTTGCTCTGCCGGCGGTTCAGGTTTTTTATCGTGCACAGCCGCTTCCGCTTTGAGGCT
>JBFIIN010000069.1:0-11839 GCA_041601225.1 Oceanococcus sp. | reverse complement strand
TGGCGCGGGTGGAGATATCGCTGAGCAGTTCAACGGCGGCGGCAAAGAGCCAAATCGGTCCGCGTGCCTACGAGTTGCTGCCAGCGGATTAACCTTCGGTAACGCCTGAGATCAGGCCGTGTCAAAAACCCGCACTGGCCAGCGCCGCCGCTCGCTCTTCGCGGCTGAGCATCGGCGCATCGGCTAACGGCTTGCCATTCGCCAGAAAGGGCGTGACGCCGCGTTTTCCGCGCAGCGTCGCCAGCAAGGTGCGCCACAGGACTTCGACCGTCACCCGCCGCGACATGCCCGCGATCTGGCGCGTGACGGTCGGGTCGCCGTGCGCATCGCGCACCAGCATGCCGCGCGTAGCCACACCAACGGCCGGCCGGCTTGCCGGCGTGGCACAAGACAGATTCAGAGATATAAAAGGCAGGGCCAAGTTTTGCGGACCGTTAGCTATGTGCGTGCCGCAGCAGGCGGCAAACCAGCGTCGTGGTCCGTTCGGGCTAAACCGAAAACAGGCCAGTTGCTCCGACCCGGACTGGAATTGCATGCGCTCCGGCGTGGTGATGAACAAATCCGTCCCGCCGAATTCATCGAGCTGTTCGGGATGACCCAGATGATGTGCTGCGGCCTGGCAGTCGCGGCAATAGCAGATGACCCGCGAACCATGACTCGGCCCCGTGTCACGGAATACGCCCTGCACCTGACCACAGCTACAGGCAATTTCGAGATCAGCCATTGGAGCCTCGCATTGATGAGTCCCGATAGCTTACAAGACCCGGCCCCGTGCCCGATGGGGACAGGGATCGAAGTCACCAACCGTGCTTGGCCAGCTCCATCTTGAGCATCAGCACCACGAAATTCCACACCGTCTTGATTTGCTCCCAGGCCGAGGGTTCGGCGCGGGCGCGCTGGCGGATGTAATGCTGCAAGGCCTCCAGTTCCGCGGGGCCGAGTTCAGGGAAATTCGGCATGCCGCGCGCCAGCAAGCCGCCGTCACGCACGATGGCTGCAAAGGCCGCCGTGGATAGGGGTATGGGCGAGGCGCGTAAATCCGGCGCGTAGCCGCCCGCGACCACGCCCGTGCCATGGCAAATGATGCAAACCCGCCCATACAGAGCCTGACCCTGTGCGGCCTTGTTTGCATCAACAATGAATTCGGCATCGGCTATGGGCTCCGGACGCGAGGGCGGTGGCGATTCCGGCAATGTGGCTTTGCCATCCAGGGCAAAGGCCAACAGCCGCCGGGGATGCTGCCGCCCTACCCAGCCGTGCTGGGCGGACAAGGAACCCATCAGCATCTGGCTGCCGCCCCAGCCGGCCAGTATCGCCACATGCTGGCGGCCTTCCACCGCAAAACTGAGCGGCGCAGCCTGGGTGCCGACGCCCATGGCATGGCTCCACAGCTCGGCACCGGTCTGCGCATCGTGGGCGACGAAACGCCCGTCCGCCCGGCCCTGGAACACCAGTCCGCCCCGCGTGGTGATGAGCCCGCCATTGCTCACGCCCGGCGTGGCGACTTCCCAACTCCGCTTCTGCGTCAGCGGATTCCAGGCCAACAGCGCGCTGCTCCCCGCGTCCGGCGGCACATCGTCGAAGAAACCGCGCAAGCCCATGGGGTCCTCACGGGTCATGCGCCAGTTGCGCGGATCGCGGCCTTCATCGTTGTAATAGCCGGCCATCTCTCGGGTCGGGATGTAGACGAGGCCGGTGTCGGGGCTAAAGGCCATGGGGTGCCAGTTGTGCATGCCGCCGGAACCCGGCCAGATCAGGGCTTCGCCGTTTTCGTAGCGGGCGCCGCGGACTTCGACGGGCCGGCCAGTGGCCAGATCCACCCGTTCGGCCCAGGTCACCTTGCCGAGCTTCTCGGCGGAGATCAGCTTGCCGGTTTCGCGATCGATGACATAGAAAAAACCATTTTTCGGCGCATGCAGCAGGACCTTGCGGGGCTGGCCATCGATTTTCAGTTCGGCCAGCACCATGTCCATGGTGGAATTGAAATCCCAGCTCTCGCCGGGCGTGGTCTGGTAATGCCAGAGGTATTCTCCGGTATCGGCATCCAGCGCCACCACCGAGCACAGAAACAGGTTGTCGCCGCCGTCTGGGGAGCGCAGCTTGTGGTTCCAGGGTGAACCGTTGCCGGTGCCCAGATAAACGCTGTTGAACTCCGGGTCGTAGGTCATGGCGTTCCAGACCGTGCCCCCACCGCCGTACTCCCACCAGCGGCCCGTCCAGGTCTTGGCGGCCATCTCCATCGCCGCGTTCTCGAAACCGTCAGCCGGATTGCCCGGCACCACATGCCAGCGCCAGCGCTGCGCGCCGGTTTGGGTGTCATAAGCCGTGACATAACCGCGTACATGACCGAAATCGGCGCCGCCATGGCCGATGATCACCGTGTCGTTGAACACCCGCGGCGCGCCGGTGATGTAGCGGTTGTCGCCCGGCTCGGTGGTCAGCACCGACCAGGCCGGCTCACCGGTCTCGGCATCAAGCGCAATCAGCCGGCCATCCTGCACGCCGACATAGACGCGCCCCTTCCAGAAGGCCAGGCCGCGAATGCCCCAGGCCATGCGCATCTTGCCAGGATCGACCACCGGATCGTAGCGCCACAGGCGCTGACCGCTGGCGGCATCAATAGCATGGACTTCGCTGTAGCCCACCGCGATATAGATCACGCCGTCCACGGCCAGGGGCTGCGACGACACGCTCCAGACCTCGTCCAGTTCGTAGGTCCAGGCCAGACCCAGGCGATCTATGCTTTCGCGGTTTATCTCATCGAGCGGGCTGTAGCGCTGCTCATCGAAATTACGCCCCCAGGCTGCCCAATTGCGCCCATCGGCGGTGTCATTCAAGGCCGCATTGTCGACAACCGCCTGCGCGGCGCCGCTGATCAGCAAGGCCGCGCAGCTCAGCTGCCGGAATCGAATACTCATGTCACCTCTAAGCGTTGCAAGCGGTTTGTTCAGTCCCGCAAGACCCGAATGGGTGCGCCCACCCAGACCCGGCCGGCGTCTTCAACCTGCCAATAAATACCGCGCAAGTTCTTGTGCCGGGTGGCCGAGTCCTGCACAAAGCGCAAGGCGTCCGCGCCAAAACGGTCATGGAACTTGGCGCAGCCGTTGTGCGGTTTTGGGCTCACCCGCAGCCGCGCCTCACCCACCGCGAGCCGCGTGCCCGTGGGCATATTCTCGGCACTGATATCGATAGCCACATAGAGGTTGTCGCCGGACAGGGTGACCGGCTGACCATTGGCCAGCAACTCCACGACCTGTTGATTGATCACCGCAATCTGCGCCTCAGGATCGCGCGGCGGACGCCGCGACCAGCCGTCGCCGGGCACGCCCTCTTCCACGGATAAAACCACCTCGTCGGGCGTTTCGCGCCTGCCGTCCGGCAAGCGCCGACAAATCAGCTTGAGTTCGCCCAAATCGCCATCTTCGGCAGGTAACGCGGCATGGGCCTCGCGCAGTTCGCGTAGAGACAAATGCCGGTCCGGGTCCCCATGTGGACCCCAGGCTTCGCGGCGCAGCTCAGTCATTGGCGACTCCCTTTTCAGCAACCGCTATTGTCGCCGAAATGGCCGAGCCATGACGGGCAAGCGCGGCGCGCCTATCATGCCCGCTCCGCAATTCACTCTGCATCGCACCATGACCCTACTGATTCCCGCCGCCGAAAATATCTGGTCGGCATCCGCCCCGCAGCTGTTTCTCGGTCTGCATGTCGGCACCCGCATGACGGTGCTGCGCCTGGGCTCGGGCGGTTTACTGGTGCATTCGCCCATAGCGCTGGATGACAGCCTGCGCAACGAAGTCGATGCTCTTGGCGAAGTTCGCCATATCGTCTGCCCCAATCCCTACCATCATCTATATGCCGGGGAGTGGAAAACAGCCTACCCGGCGGCGCTGTTGCATGGTCCGGCCGCCTTGCACAAGAAGCGCAAAGACCTGCAGTTTGATGCCGAGTTGACCGAACAACCCCATCCGGATTGGGTGGGCGAACTGGAGCTGGTGAGCATCCGCGGCTGCCTGCTGGGTGAAACCGTGCTCTATCACCGGCCCAGCCGCAGCCTGATCGCCAGCGATCTGGTGGAGAACTTCCAGAGCTCGGACCACTGGCTAACCGACCTCTACCTGCGGGCCCAGGGCATACGCGGCACGGTGGGCTGGGGTCGCTTGTTTCGCTTCATGTACCGCGACCGCATCGCCGCCCGGGCCTGCGTGGACCGCATCCTCGCCTGGCCCTTTGAACGCGTCATCCTTGCTCACGGGGATGTCCTGGAGAACGACGCGCACGCCGCGGTCACTCGCGGCATGGCCTGGCTGGGCTGAACCAGAGCAGGTCCAAGCGCGCATGACCAAGGCCCGCTCTCAGTTCAGGGATGCTGACTGGAAGCCGAAATCACCTCACCAACCAGGTAGGAGCTGTAATCCGACGCCAGCATCACCATGAGATTGGCGATTTCCCAGACCTCGGCCGCGCGGCCAAAAGCTTCACGGCTAGCCAGCTGATTGAGTAGTTCTTCCGAGGCAGTTTTCTTGAGGAAGTCGTGCAGGGCGATGGAAGGCGCGACAGCATTGATGCGGATGCCGAAGTCAGCGGCTTCGACCGCGGCGCAGCGGGTCAGGGCCATGACGCCCGCCTTGGCCGCGGCGTAATGGGCTTGTTCTTTCTGGGCCCGCCAACCCAGCACGGAAGCATTATTGACGATGGCTCCGGCTCCGCGGGGCTGCATCTTTTTGAGCATGGCGCGGGTCATGCGAAAGGTGCCGGTCAGGGACACATCCAGCACCCGGCTCCATTCCTCGTCGCTCATATCGACCACCCGCTTGCTGCCCCCCAGGCCGGCATTGTTGATCAGGATGTCGATGCCGCCGGAGCCCGCTTCGGCGGCGTCAACCAGCGCCTGCACCTGCGCCTCATCGGTCACATTGGCAAGCTGACTTTGCACCTGGGCTGCGGGGTGCGCCTGGCTCAAGGTTTCCGCCGCTTCGGCCAATCTCCGCTCATGAATATCGGCGATCATCAAATAGCGGGCGCCCTCTTCCAGGCAGCGCTTGGCCGCGGCAAAGCCTATGCCTCCACCGGCTGCGGCGGTGACGAGTACCGCTTTGCCGGCCAGCAAATTATGACCGGGAACGTATGGGGGGACTTTGTTGCTCATGGGGCTTTGCTTCCGAAGGCTGTTTAAGGTTCTGAAATGCGGCCATTGCGCGGCCAGTGGCCATGCCTAGCCGCGCGGCTCTTTCGGCAAGCCCAGACCGCGCTCACCGATCAGGTTCAGCTGGATCTCATTGGTGCCGGCGTAAATCGTATCGGCGCGCGAGAAGAAGAAGACCTGCTGCAGGCGCTGTACGGCGGGATCATCACTGGGTACATCACCGACCGGGCCGAGCACATCCATGGCCAGCTTGCCCAGATCGCGGTGCCAGTTGGACCAGTAGTATTTGTAGATCAGGGCTTCGCGGCCCAGCTGCAAGCGACCATCTTCGCCCTGCCCGCCAGACAACATGCGCAGCGCGTTGTAGCGCATGGCCCGCAGGCCGCAAACGGCATGTCCAATGCGATCCCGGATGCCGGGGTCGGCAGCGCGCCCGTAGCGTTTTGCGACTTCGACGATCAATTCCATTTCGTGGGCAAAATGCATTTGCTGGCCCAGAGTGGACACCCCGCGTTCCACCTCCAGCAAGCCCATGGCGACCTTCCAGCCCTGGCCCGGCTCTCCGACCAGATCGTCGGCGGCAGCAACCGCCTCATCGAAGAACACCTCGTTGAATTCACAACTGCCGCTGAGCTGGCGTATGGGTTTGATGCTGACGCCGGGCTGATCCAGAGGCAAGAGCAGGAAGGCCAGACCTTTGGGACCACGCGACTCGGGCTCGCAGCGGGCAATGACGAATACCCAATCCGAATCCTGGGCCAGCGAGGTCCAGACTTTCTGCCCCTGCACGCGCCAGGAGCCATCTTCGAGCTGCCAGCAGCGGGTCTGCACATTGGCCAGGTCCGAGCCCGCCGACGGCTCCGAATAACCCTGACACCAGAACTGGGTGCCAGACACAATACCCGGTAGAAAACGTTGTTTCTGATCCTCAGAGCCAAAGGCAATCAGGGTCGGCCCGATCAGACCCTCGCCGATATGACCCATGCGTCCTGGACCACCGGCGCGGGCATATTCCTCGTGAAAAATCACCTGCTGCTCTATGCTCAGGCCGCGCCCGCCGTATTGCTGTGGCCAGCCCACGCAGGTCCAGCCCGCCGCCGCCAATTCGCGTTCCCAGGCCTTGCGTAACTCGGGGTAAGCCTCTTCATCGCCGGGCCCACCGCGATGCCGCAGGGGCGCGAACTCACCCACCAGATGCGCGCTCATCCAGGCCCGGATTTCGGCCCGGAATTCCAGATCCGCGGCGGACTCTTTGAGGTTCATGCATTCCCCATGAACTGCTGGGCAATCAGCCCGCGCATGGCGCTGGCATCGCCCAGCCAATGACTGGAGGCCTGCGCACGCTTGAAGTACAGCTGCGGGTCGTACTCCCAGGTAAAACCCACGCCGCCATGCAGCTGGATCGCTTCGCTGGCGCTGTAGAACAAGGCATCGGATGCCAAAGCCCGCGCCGCGGCGCAGTCCAGCTGCAAATCCGCAGTGTCGCACTGGCCAGCGGCCTGTGCGGCCGCGCCATAAATCGTCGAGCGGGCGGCCTCGATGGCCACCATCATCTGCGCGCAGCGGTGCTTGACCGCCTGAAAGGAGCCTATGGCCCGCCCGAACTGTTTGCGTTCAGCGACAAAGGCCGTGGTCAAATCCAGGCAGGCCTGCGCGGCGCCCAGTTGCTCGGCGGCAATATATAGACGCGCCAGCGCCAAGCCACGCGCGGCATCTGCTTCGGGCTCGTCGCAGCGTGTAGCTACCGCCACCTGCTCCAAAATCACCTCGGCGAAACGGCGCGTGCCATCCCAGGTTTCCAAAGCCTTGATTTGTACCGCATCCGGGCTGACCATGAACCAGGCGCTGGTGCCGGCAAGCTCGGCGGCGATAAGCAGCTGATCGGCGCTGGCCCCGTCCACTACGCGAACCCGACCCGACAGCAGCCAACCGTCGCCATTCGCCTCGGCGCGGACTTCGCCGGCCTGCCACTGCACGCCCGCCTGGGGCAAGGCCACGCCCAGCGTCAATTCACCCGCGGCGATATTCGGCAGATACAGCTCACGGGCCGCTGGCGTACCCACCGCTTGCAGAATTGTGGTCCCCAGACATACCGTCGAAAAGAAAGGAGCGCACAACAGCTGCTTGCCCGCCTGCTCCTGGATCAGCACCAGTTCCACCGGCCCCAGGCCCAGGCCGCCGCAGTCTTCGGCAATCGGCAGCGCGCACCAACCCAGCTCGCTGGCTATACAGCGCCACACGTCCGGATCGAAACCCAGCGAACTTTCAACCGCAACACGTACGGCCGCCGAATCGCTGGCCTGACTCAGATAATCGCGAGCGGCCTCCTGAATCATCAGCTGCTCGTCGGTGAGCGCAAGGCTCATGCCGTGCCTTGCAACTGCTTGTGGCGCATGAGCAGATAGACCGCAAAGCCGGTCGCCACGCCCGGCACCACGCCCAGCAGCAAGGCCACCCAGCCATGCCGCACCTTGCCGGTGCTGGCTTCATAGGCGATCCACACCGCCAGCACCCACCAGCAGCTGATCGTATCCAGCATGTAGCCGCTGGCGTAGACATTGGCCCAACCATCGGTCACGAAGCGCAGGGCATCGGTCTCCTGCAGAGCAGTCGGCAAGATCAAGATACAAAAAGCCAGCGCAAAGCCCAGCCCGATCAGCACCAGCAAGCCGCGATAGAGTCCGGTAGGCATGCTAGGTGCCGTAAACCTTCTGCGGGTCCGGTGCATCGGCGATTAATTCATTGACCACATCGGTCAGCTCAGCCGGGTCCCAGCGCGCCTTCTTGTCCCGGATCGCGCCGGTGCGCCACCCATCGGCAATCGACAGCTGCCCGCCCTGGGCTTCAAAGACCTTGCCGGTCACATGACTCGACAGCGAACTGCACAGCCACACGACCAGCGGCGCCACGTTCTCCGGCGCGAAGAAATCGAAATCATCGCCCTCGGGCTTTTTCATCATTTCGCCGAATACGGTCTCGGTCATGCCCGTGCGCGCCGCGGGCGCCAGCGCATTGGCGGTGATTCCGTAACGCTGCAATTCGGCGGCCTGCACCAGGGTCAGGGTGGCGATCCCGCCCTTGGCCGCGGCGTAATTGCTCTGCCCCACCGAGCCCTGCAGGCCGGCACCGGAACTGGTGTTGATAATGCGCGCATCGACCTTCAGCCCGTCCTTGGCCTGATCGCGCCAGCGGTTGGCCAGCACATTGGCCAGGCAAAAATGGCCGCGCAGATGCACCCGCATCACCGCGTCCCAATCCTCTTCGCTGAGTTTGAGAAACATGCGATCGCGGACGATGCCCGCGTTGTTGATCACGCCCTGCACATCACCGAATTCTGCGGCGGCCGCCGCGACGATTTCACGGGCCCCGTCCATGCTGGTGATGTCACCGGCAATGGCCAGACCGCGTCCGCCGGCCGCGCTGATCTCCGCGACAACCGCCTGAGCGGCTTCGGCGCGGATGTCGTTCACCAGCACATTGGCCCCCGCCTCGGCCAGAGCCAGCGCATAGGCGCGGCCCAGACCACCGCCGGCGCCGGTGATGATGATGGTTCGATTTTTACAAATTGCCATAGGAATCCCTATTCCGCATGAGGCCGCTAGCGCCGCTTGGCAAGCCCCCTGCAGGACTTGCCCGACCGACTGCTAGCCCAGCCGTTCGATGATGGTGACATTGGCCACGCCGCCGCCTTCGCACATGGTTTGCAGGCCGTAACGCCCGCCGCTGCGCTCCAGTTCGTTGAGCAGGGTGGACATCAGCTTGGTGCCGGTCGCGCCCAGCGGATGACCCAGCGCAATCGCCCCGCCATTGACGTTGGTTTTCTCATGCGGATAGCCGATTTCACGCAACCAGGCCAGGGGCACCGGGGCAAAGGCTTCGTTGATTTCCACCAGATCGATATCCTCCATTTGCATGCCGGCGCGTTTGAGGGCCCGCTGGGTGGCCGGAATCGGGGCGGTGAGCATATAGATGGGGTCGTCGCCCATCACTTCCATATGATGGATGCGCGCACGCGGCTTCAAGTTGTAGCGCTTGAGGGCCGCTTCCGAGACCACCAGCACGGCCGAAGAACCATCGCAGGTCTGGCTGGCTACGGCCGCGGTCAGTTTGCCGCCGGGCGCCAGCACGTCCAGTTCGGCCATCTTTTCCAGCGTGGTGTCGCGGGTGGTCTCGTCCTGCTCCAGACCATTGAGCGGCACGATTTCCCTGTTGAAGCGGCCTTCGGCTATCGCCTGCCGACCGCGCCGGTGACTCTCCAGCGCATAAACCTCCATTTCCTCCCGGCTCAGGTCCCATTTCTTGACCATCTTTTCCGCACCATAGAACTGGTTCACCGGCTCGTCGCCAAAGCGTTCAGTCCAGCCGGTGCTGCCCGAGAAGGGGTCTTTGAAGCCCAGCGCCTGCCCGGCAATCATCGACGAGCCAATCGGAATCTGGGTCATGGCCTGCACGCCGCCGGCGATGATCACATCCATGGTGCCGCTCATCACCGCCTGGGCGGCGAAATGCACGGCTTGTTGCGAAGACCCGCATTGGCGATCAATGGTCACACCCGGCACCGTCATGGGCAGACCCGCGGTCAGCCAGCAGGTGCGTCCGATATTGCCGGCCAGGGGACCGACGGTATCCACGCAGCCGAAAATCACGTCATCGTAATCCTCCGCGGGGATGTCCTGGCGGGCCACCATTTCGCGCAGAACATGGGCGCCTAAATCGGCGGGGTGAAGATTGGCCAAGCTGCCCTTGCGGCGGCCGGTTGGCGTGCGAATTGCGTCGACAATATAGGCTTCAGCCATGATGACTTCCCGTAGTTGTAGTCTGATTGGAATATTGAGCAGATCGCCGAGGCGAGCCTGCCTAGCTTCCGAAAGTTTGTGCCGGACCCAGCTGCGCATCAGCGGCCAGCACGAAATCAGCCACCCGCTGTTTGTGAAAGCCCAGATCGCCCCAACTGCCAGCCAGGGCCCAGGCCCGTTTCATGAACATTTGCAGGTCGGCTTCCCAGGTATAGCCCATGGCGCCATGCACCTGTATGCCCTTGCGCGCGGCCAGCAGGGCCGCTTGCGTCGCCGCGACTTTGGCATGGGACACACAGACTGAGCGATCGGCCTGGCCATGCGCCAGGGCATAGGCGGCGCGGTACACGACCGGAGCCGCAAACTCGATTTTGACGGCGACGTCGGCCATGTGATGTTTGACCGCCTGAAAGCTGCCAATCGCCTTGCCGAACTGCTTGCGCTGCGCGGCATAATCGACGCTGAGGTCCAGCATGCGCTGGGCCAGCCCCAGCAATTGCGCGGACACAGCCAGCGCAGCCCGATCCACCGCATCCAGCCAGATCCGGGCGCCGACATCCGCAGCACAAGCACGGGTGCTTGTATCCAGCTGCATTTCCATGTGGTAGAGCCGCCGCGACTGATCGATGCTTTCGTTCAGGCGCGTCTGAATGGCTGAAGGCGGCAACGCATGCAGTTCATCCTGTTCCCAGACCAGCACCAGATCAGCAATTTCCGCATCGTGCACAAAGGGATTAATGGGATGACTGAGCGCGATCCGCGCCCGCCCCTCAACCATCCGTGGCAGCCATTCCTGGCGGAGTGGCGAGTCCGTGGGCAGTGCGTTCAATATTCCCACCGCGACATAGGCGGCGTCGGCCAGCGAATCGGGAATGCCGTGATAGCCGACCTGCTGCAGGATCAGGACCCAGTCCAGATCACCCAGACCCATGCCACCGAACTCTTCCGGCACCGACAAGGCCGTAATGCCCTGCTCCGTGACCTTCTGGCGCATCTCGGGCGAGCGCCCGGTAGGCGATTCCCAATATTCGCGCAATTGCTCGGGCGCCGCTTCGACCACCAGGAAACGGCGGACCGCGTCGGCAAAGCCCAATTGCTCTTCGCTGAATGTGAAGTCCATAATCAGTGCTCAGGATCGAGGCAGGCCGAGCATGCGCTCGGCAATAATATTGCGTTGGATCTCATTGGTTCCGGCGTAGATCGGCCCGGCCAGGGAGAACAGAAAACCGTCCAGCCACTGGCCGACGTCGCCGGCATCCGGCGCATGCGCCATCAGCTCCGCCCGCGCGCCCAGGATGCTCATCGCCGTTTCGTGCATCAGCACATCGAGTTCGGACCAGAATATCTTGTTGGTGCTGGCTTCGGCGCCGATCTTCGCGCCCCTGGCCAAACGCGAGGCCGTGGCATAGGTCGCCAGGGCATAAGCCTGGGCATCCATCCAGCATTTGAGCACCGCATCACGCACCGCCGGATCGCGATCGGCTTTGGCCTGATTCGCCTGATACAGCTCGAGCAAAGCCCTGGCTGTCTGCTGGAAACGGGCCGGCGAACGCAGCATCAGGCCGCGCTCAAAGCCCGCGGTGGCCATGGCGATCTGCCAGCCCGCACCATCGTCCCCCAGGCGATTGGCGAGCGGAACCCGCACATTGTCGAAGAAGATCTCGGCAAAGCCCGGCAGACCATTGAGCTGTCTGATGGGCCGGATCGTGATGCCCGGCAGGTCCAGGGGCAACAAAATAAAGCACAGGCCATGATGCCGCGAGGACCCGGCTTCGCAGCGGAACAGGCCAAACAACCAGTCGGCATAGACCGCGCGGGTCGACCAGGTTTTCTGGCCATTGATGATGTAATCGTCGCCGTCGACCTGCGCGGTGGTGCGCACCGCCGCCATGTCCGAACC
>JBFIIN010000068.1:0-11915 GCA_041601225.1 Oceanococcus sp. | reverse complement strand
GCGGCGCGAGCGCAGCGAGTCCCGCGCAGCGCGAGGGATCGGGCGCAGGATGCGCCCGACAACCCCGACCCGAAGGGTCGGTGGGTCTGCGACGAAGGCGCTGCGGGAGAACCGGCCGCCCAAGGCGACGAAAAAGATGGTGGCTACGGGTGGACTCGACCGCGCAGGCAGGATGCCGGAGCGGCGCGAGCGCAGCGAGTCCTGAGCACCGCGAAGGATCGAGCACAGGATGTGCTCGACAACCCCGACCCGCAGGGTCGGTGGTTCCGCCAGCATGGGCGATACCTAATACTTGATCGGCGATAGCCTGAACCGAATATGGTGGCTACGGGTGGACTCGAACCACCGACCCCAGCATTATGAGTGCTGTGCTCTAACCAACTGAGCTACGTAGCCGTATTGATCTTGTTGTGCACCCGGATTGTGCGGGGCAAGGGCGCGGGATTCTACGGAATTCGACCGGCGCCGTCGAGGTCTTAGACGTTGAAACGGAAATGCATGACATCGCCTTCGGCCACGATGTAATCCTTGCCTTCCAGCCGCCACTTGCCGGCTTCGCGAGCGCCCTGCTCGCCGTTGCCGCGAATGAAGTCATCGAAACCCACGACTTCGGCGCGGATAAACCCTTTTTCGAAATCGGTGTGGATGACGCCGGCGGCCTGCGGGGCGGTGGATCCAGCCTTGATGGTCCAGGCCCGGACTTCCTGCACGCCTGCTGTGAAATAGGTCTCCAGGCCCAGCAGACGATAGGCTGCATGGATCAAGCGATTCAAACCGGGTTCAGCCAGACCCAGATCGGCGAGAAATTCCTGCTGCTCCCCTTCCTCAAGCAGCGCCAGCTCCGATTCAATGGAGGCGCAGACCGGCACGACTTCGGCGTTTTCTTGCGCCGCCAGCGCCTGCAATTCAGCCAGCTTGGGGTTGTCGGTAAAGCCGTCGTCCGCGACGTTCGCCACATAAAGCACGGGCTTGGCGGTGAGCAGCATCAGGTCGCGAATTTCCGCGCGCTCGTCCTTGCTCAGATCCAGGGTGCGCACGGGCTTTCCCGCGTCCAGATGGCCAAGGACCCGCTCCAGGATGTCAACGCGCCGCTTGGCGCCCTTGTCGCCACTGCGGGCGAGTTTGGCGGCGCGGTCGCTGGCGCGGCTCACCGACTCCAGGTCTGCAAGTGCCAGTTCGGTGTTGATGGTCTCGGCGTCGCGCACCGGGCCGATACCGCCGGACACATGGATGACGTCGTCGTCTTCGAAGCAGCGCACCACATGTGCGATGGCATGCACCTCGCGGATATGGCTCAGGAACTTGTTGCCCAGTCCTTCGCCCTGGGCAGCCCCGGCCACCAGGCCGGCAATGTCCACGAACTCCACGGCCGCCGGTATGACCCGCTCCGGCTTGACGATGTCCGCCAGCTGTTTCAGGCGCGGGTCGGGTACGGGCACTACACCGACATTCGGATCGATGGTGCAGAAGGGGTAGTTTTCGGCCGCGATGGCCGCCTTGGTCAAGGCATTGAACAAGGTGGACTTGCCCACATTGGGCAGACCGACGATGCCACAGCGGATCGCCATGGATTACTCCTGATCAGAGCAGGACGCGCGCATCATTGCGGCGCGCCCTGCGAATGCAAATCGTGAACGATGCGGTCCCAGCCGGATTCCAGCCAGTGCTCCACCGCCGTGGCTCCGCTCTCAATGGCGGCACCGATGGCCGCACGGTCATCGCGCGCCGGGGCTGACAATACATAGCCCAGCACCTGGTCGCGCCCGCCGGGGTGACCGATACCCACCCGCAGACGGGGAAAATCCGGGCCCAGACAACGGATGATGTCTTTCAGGCCGTTGTGTCCGCCCGGTCCACCGCCGCGTTTCAAGCGGGCAATGCCCGCGGGCAGGTCCAGTTCGTCGTGCACCACCAGAATCTGCGCCGGCTCCAGCCTGTAATAATCGGCGAGCGCCCGCACCGAACGCCCGCTGACATTCATGAAGGTCGTCGGTTTGAGGAGATGCAGACGCCCGCCTGGCACGCTGATCTGACAATGATCGCCGTGCAGGCGGGTCTGGCTCCGCCAGCTTTCGCGGGCGTGCTCAGCCAGACGGTCGGCCAGCCAGTATCCGGCGTTATGCCGCGTTGCCGCGTACTTTTCGCCCGGATTGCCCAGCCCCACGACGGCGGCGGGCTGCGTCTCCACTGCGACGTGCTGCCAGCCTTAGCTCTCGCCCTTGTCGTCGCCGGCCTCGTCTTCGGCCACGGTGGGCACTTCGGCAGATACCTCGCCACCCTCGGTCGTGGCCTCAACGGCCGCACGCGGTTTATGAATCGCCGCCACCGTGGTATCGGTTTCGCTCTGCAGGCTGACCCCCTTGGGCAGTTTGAGGTCCGACATATGCACCGACTCGTCCATGCCCAGAGCCGAGATATCCACCTCGATGAATTCGGGCAGGTTCTTGGGCAGACAGACGATATCCACTTCGTTGGCCATGTGTTCGACCAGGCCACCCTGCTTCACGCCTGGCGCAATGTCTTCGCCGATGAAGTGCAGCGGCACCTGCATTTTGATTTCCTGCCCGGCGACGACGCGCTGCAAATCGATATGCATGATGATCGGACGGTGCGGATGTCGCTGCACATCCTTGAGCACGGCCTGCTCCTTCTTGCCATCGATCTGGACGCTCAAAATATGCGAGTAGAACGCCTCATGTTCCAGGTGATGGAACATCTCGTTATGGCTGAGTTGCAGGGATATCGGCTTGCCCTTGCCGCCGTAAAGGACGGCCGGCACTTTGCCCGTGAGACGCAGGCGGCGGCTCGCACCCTTGCCCTGGTCCTCACGAACTTCAGCATTGATGATGAAGTCTTCTTGCATGATGTACTCCGGTGACAGCCTGCCGACCTTGCGACCAGGTTCGGCGCTGCGTTTCTTGACCTTGCGGCCACAAAAAATGCGGTCGCTCAGACCGCAGGGGGCGCGAATTCTAATCCAGACGCTGCCGCGTTACCAGTGGCGCGGCGCCAGCCGCTAATCGATGTACAGCGAGCTCACCGATTCTTCGGCGCTGACCCGCCGGATCGTCTCGGCCAGCAAGGCCGCGATCGGCAACTGGCGAATCCGGCCACAGGCCTGTGCCTCAGCGGACAGGGGGATGGTGTCGGTGACCACCAGTTCGTCCAGCACGGATTGCGATATGTTGGCAATCGCCGGCCCGGACAGCACCGCATGGGTGACATAGGCCACCACTTTGGCGGCCCCGTTGTCTTTCAGAGCCGCGGTGGCCTGGCACAGGGTGCCGGCGGTGTCGACCATGTCATCGATCATCACGCAGGTCTTGCCCCGCACGTCACCGATGATGTTCATGACATTGACCTCGTTGGCCCGCGGCCGGCGTTTGTCGATGATCGCCAGGTCCGCGTCGTCCATGCGTTTGGCCAGAGCCCGGGCCCTGACCACGCCGCCGACATCGGGTGAAACAACGATCAAATTGTCGTACTTCTGTCGCCACAGATCACCGAGCAGCACCGGCGAACCATAGACGTTGTCCACCGGAACCGGGAAAAAACCCTGAATCTGCTCGGCATGCAAGTCCACGGTCAGTACGCGATTGGCGCCGGCGCTGCCCACCATATCGGCCACCAGCTTCGCCGAAATCGGCACCCGCGCTGAACGCGGCCGACGATCCTGACGTGCATAGCCAAAATACGGAATCACGGCCGTCAGCCGGCCCGCCGACGCGCGCCGCAAGGCGTCGAGCATCATCAGCAATTCCATCAAGGTGTCGTTGGTCGGCGCACAGGTGGACTGCACCACGAAGACGTCCTTGCCCCGGACATTCTCCTCGATTTCCACCATGGTTTCGCCGTCGCTGAACCGGCCAACACTGGCCTTGCCGACCTTCAGGCGCAAATGCGTCGCGATGGCCTGGGCAAGGTCCGGGTTCGCATTCCCGGTAAATAGCATCATCGAGGAGTCGCCCGAATCGCTCATTGAATAGTCTCGTGTTCCAGCGAATCACTGGTGTTGGCCGGAGCGGCAGGCGTGCGGTTTCGGACATGCCGCCCATTACTCCCGCCGGGTGGGCGTCGCCGCGCTCCGCCAGGCAAAATTGTTCCAGGCAATCTTGTCGGACCCTTGACGGCTCTCAATCGTCCATCCTGCGCCAGTAAATTGGCTGGGGCGGTAGGATTACGCCGGACATCCTGTCCGCCGCCCTTCGGGCCAGCTGCGCTACGCGCTGCTGTTCAAAATCGCTCCAGGCGATTTTGTCGAACCTTAAGGTTCTCATCCTACCGGGCCACCCTCTTGCCTACGTTGTATGGCTGGGGCGGTAGGATTCGAACCTACGGTACACGGGATCAAAACCCGATGCCTTACCACTTGGCTACGCCCCAATTGACCAGTTTTCGAGAGTCGCCTGCAATGGCGAGCGGTTGGCGGCACGGGCAACGAAGCTGCGCCAATGCGCCGGCAAAGCCGCTTGCACAGAACGCGCGGCGGCACGCGTCTCAAACGCCACAAACACACTGGCGCCGGTCCCGCTCAAACGCGCATGCCCACAGGCGCCAAGCCCGTCCAGCACCTCGGCCACGGCTGGATAAAGCCGCCGCACAACCGCCTCGCAATCGTTGCCGAACCGGCCTCGACCCTCGGTAAAGTGAGGAATTCTTGTGCGCGGGGTATCTCTTGTCAATGCGGGATCGCCAAAAACCGTCGCCGTATCCGCACCACAGGCCGGTGAGACCACCAGATACCAGGGCTCCGCCAACTCCACCGGGATCAGGATTTCACCCACTCCTTCCGCCCAGGCCGCCCGGCCGTGGACGAACACCGGCACATCCGCGCCCAGGCTCAGGCCCAGGTCGGCCAGACGCTGATCGCTCCAATGGACACCCCAGAGCCGGTTGAGCACCTGCAGGACCGTCGCCGCGTCACTGCTGCCGCCGCCCAGTCCACCGCCGACAGGGATGCGCTTATGCAGACTGATTCGCGCTCCGGCCCGGATGCCCGCAGCTTGCTGCAGCAACTGCGCGGCGCGTACCACCAGGTCTTCGTCTGGCCTGATCGAGGAATCTCCGCCCCGTCGCTCGATGCGCGGCTCGGGCAGCACTTCGAATTCGAGATCGTCACCGAATTCCAGAAACTGAAAGAGGGTCTGCAGCTCGTGGTAGCCATCGGCGCGTCGACCAACGACATGCAGAAACAGGTTCAGCTTGGCGGGCGCGGGAAAGCGCCAGCCTGCGCCCAGCGGCGGGCCATCGATTGCATTTGGTTCCTGCACGCCGCAATTATGGCACCAGCCGCAGCGCGGTTATTCCAGCGAGCGCCACGCCCTGATCACGAAGCGGACACCCTGCTCGCCGTAGCTCGCTTCCAGCAGATGCGGCAGGTCATGCTCGGCCACTGCCGCGTAATCGCCGAATTGTACCCTCCAGCCGGACTGCTCCAGGATCCGCAAGCGGCCATGTTCATCCAGTGTTTCAACGGCGGCGGAGCCGGGAGCCGGAATACCCAACATCCAGTAGCGCAGCGCAGCGACCGGCAGGAGCAGACCGAAGCGCTCGGCGATGGCCGCCTGGGGATCGACCGCGATCTGACGCTCGCCGCCCGTACGGATCTCAACAGCCGTCGGCGTGCCCTGCACCTGTGCGCTGCCAAAACCAAAGGGGCCGGTCAGCAAGAGCTCAAAGGCCTCGTCCGTCTGAGTCCAGCGCACGCTGCCCCGGCTGCTCAGCGCGCCCTCAGTCACGAAACGCCCTTTCAGGCTCCAGCTCCGGATCTGGCCCAGTGCCGCCTGGCGCGCATTCCAGATCGCCCCCGGGTCGCTGACGCCTCCGGAAAGGCTGGCGCAGCCTGCCAGGAACGGCAGCATGAGCGTGGCGACGAATCGCCTCACGGGCGCAAGCGCTTGACCGCCTCGTTGAGAACCGGGTGATTGGGCGCCTTGCGCAGCGCGGCGTCCCAGATTTCGCTGGCCCGGGCCGTTTCGCCCAGCATCCACAACACCTCGCCCAGATGCGCGGCGACTTCGGGGTCGGCAAATCTTGCGTAGGCGTCTTCCAGATATTCGCGCGCGACGTCCAGATTGCCCAGCCGGTACTGCACCCAGCCCATGCTGTCGATCACCGCCGCATCCTCAGGGGTGATTTCCAGCGCCGCGGCGATGTAATCGGCGGCCTCGGCAAATTGCGTCGTATGGTTCGAAAGGATATAGCCCAGCGCATTCAGGGCGCGCGCATCCTCGGGGTTCAGTGCCACCAGCCGGCGCAGATCGGCAATGGCCAGTTCCACCTGACCGGCACGCTCGGCCACCAGGGCCCGTCCATAGTAAAGGTCGGGATCGTCCGGGTAATCGCGAATCGCCGCCTCGTAAATCGCTAGCGCGCTGGCGAAGTCCTGAACCTCATAGAGAATCTCGGCTTCGGCCTGATACAGGCGCAATTCCTGCTGCGGATAGACGGCGCGCAGGTTTCCCAGATACTCACGCGCCTCGGCCACCCGCTGCAGGCGAGCCATGATCACGGCAATCCGGATTCCCGCATCGAGCTGACGGTTGCCATGGCCGACTTTTTCGTACCAGGCTATGGCTGCGCTGAACTGCTCGTTTTCCTCGGCGATCCGTCCCAGATAATAGGCCGCGTCCGGGCCGCGCGCGCCGTCCGCGAAGAGCTGCTCGAAATAGCGTCGCGCCACTTGGTCCTGACCGCGATCCAGGGCAAGCAGACCCAGGGCGTACAGGGCATCATGCTGATTGGAGTCCAGTTTGAGGATGGCCTGAAACTCACCTGCGGCCAACTCGAATTCATTGGCGTCGAGCAGCAGGCGCCCGAGCATCATGCGCAGCTCAATGTTGCCGGGCTCCGCGGCGTGCAGATCTTCGATCAGCCGCCTGGCGAGCGACCGCTCGCCGCTGGCCAGATAGGTCCGCATCGCCACGATTTGCGCTTCGCGCCACCCCGGCCGCAGGGTCAGAGCCTTCTCGATCGCCGCGCGGGCCAGAGTGGGCCGCTCAAGACGGGTGGCCAGCAGGGCCGTGGCGTAATGCGTTTCGGGAAGCTCCGGATAGGCTGCGCCGAGGTCCTCCAGCAACGCCAGAGTTTGCTCCACATCACCGGCTTCGCCGGACAGGATGACCGCGACGTCGACAAGGCCTCCGCCTGGACCATCAGCGTTGTTTGCCACCAGTTGCCTCAGCCCGGCCCGCGCGGCATCCAGATCGCCCCGACGCAGCGCCAGACGCACACGCAATTCATGAGCCGAGGCGGATCCGGGGTCGGCCTTGACCCAGGCCTCCGCGCCACGAGTCGCGAGCTCAAGATTGCCAGAGGCCAGCGCGAGCCGGGCGCCGCGGGACGCCAATTCCGCGTCGCCAGACCACTCTGCCGCCGCCAGATAATGTGCCGCAGCGTCGGCGGTCAGACCGCGCTTGGCCGCCAGTTCCCCGGCCAAAATGTGAAACGTCTGATTCGCCCGGGGTTCCAGCGCGCTCGCTTTCTGCGCGAGTTCAGCGAATTCCGGCTGTGTTTGACTCCAGCCTGCACAGCCGGAAAGTCCCAGCGATAAAAGTATCCAGGCAGAATATTTGCAGGTCATGTGAGCAAAAATCTCAAGCGGAGTCGGTACAAAAGACGCTTGCACGACAACTAAGTTCGCAAGCGGCTGAACCGCTCATGCTATGGCTGCGACCGTCTGCCGACAAGACACCGCTTGTTCATGGAGCGGCCATGGCCGAAAATTCCAGGTTCACATGCTCAAGCATCCGCCCCATTTGTTCACTCTCGGCCTCAATCATGAGTCCGCGCCCCTGTCGGTGCGGGAGCGCCTTGCCTTTCCCGCGGAATCCATGGGCGACGCATTGCGCGAACTCTATGGCCTGCACGAAGTCGCTGAGGCCGCCATCCTGTCGACCTGCAACCGGACCGAGATCGTTGCTGTTGGAGGCGCATCCGGCGTAGTGCGCGGCTGGCTGTGTGCGCACCATGGCGTGGCCGAGGCCGAGGTTGCGGCCCATGTCTATGCCTACGATGAACGCGCCACCGTGCAGCACACGCTGCGGGTCGCTGCGGGACTGGACTCGATGGTACTGGGCGAACCGCAGATACTCGGGCAGATGAAGGAGGCGTTTCGGACCGCGGAACAGGCCCGCACGACCGGCCCGGTCCTGTCGCGCCTGTATCAGCACGCCTTCCGGGTCGCCAAGAAGGTCCGCAGCGAAACCGAAATCGGCGCCAAATCGGTCTCCATTGCGGCGGCCGCCGCCCGCCTTACGGGCGAGATTTTTGCCGGCCTGCAGGGCAAGGAAGTCCTGGTTATCGGCGCCGGTGACACGGCCCGGCTGATTACCGAGCATATGCACCGGCTGGGCCCACCGCGCATTACCGTTGCCAACCGCTCGCTGCCCCGGGCTGCCGAACTCGCTGCGCGCTTTGACGGTGCTGCCTGCGGACTCGATGCATTGCCGCAGCAACTGGCCGCGGCGGACGTTGTGGTTGCATCGACCGGAGCCAGTCGCGCCGTGGTCACCCGGGCCATGGTCAAAGCCGCCTTCGCGACGCGCCGGCGCAAGGCCGTACTCATGATTGACCTGGGCGTGCCGCGCAACATCGAACCCAAAGTTGCGGATGATGGTGACGTTTACCTTTATGCGATCGACGATCTGCGTCTGGTCACTCAGGCCAACCTGGAACAGCGTGAACTGGCGGCGGTCGAGGCCGAGTTGCTGATAGATGAGGGCACCGCAGAGTTCATGCACTGGCTGGGCACACGGGACAGCGCAACCGTGATCCGGGCCATGCATGACCGCGCCGAGGATACGGCCGCGCAGCTTCTGCGCAAGGCCCGCCAACGGCTGGCCAAGGGCGACGATCCGACGGTCGTAATGCAGCGCCTGACCCACAGCCTGACGCGCCAGCTCCTCCACCCGCCCAGCCGCGCCCTGCGGCGCGCTGATGAAGCCGAACGCCAGGTGCTGCTCGAACAGGCCGTTCGCCTGTTCGGGCTGTCGGACGACCAATGAATCCTTCGCTCAGCCGCAAGCTGGAAGATCTCAGCAGCCGCTTCGAGGAGCTGGCCCAGGAGTTGTCGGATCCACAGGTCGTGGGCGATCAGGACAAATTTCGCAGGTACTCACAGGAGTACGCCCAGCTCGAACCGCTGGTGGCGTCTTTCACCCGCTTCGGCGAGCTTGAGCAGGAGCTGGCCAGCCTGAGCGCCATGGCGGATGACCCCGACCCCGAAATGCGCACCATGGCCAGGGGGGAAGTTGACGGGGTGACCAGGCAGCTGGCGAAGCTGGAGGAGGAACTCAAGGTTCATCTGGTCCCGAAGGATCCGCTGGATGCGCGTAACATCTTTTTGGAGATTCGGGCCGGCACCGGGGGTGATGAAGCGGCCCTGTTCGCGGGCGATCTGTTTACGATGTATGAGCGCTACGCGGCGGAACAGGGCTGGGCGATCGAGGTCCTGTCCGCCAGTGACGGCGAGCACGGTGGCTACAAGGAGATTATCAGCCGCGTGGTCGGCCATGGCGCCTATTCAAAACTGAAGTTCGAATCGGGCACGCATCGGGTACAGCGCGTTCCCGCGACCGAGTCGCAGGGCCGGATTCACACCTCGGCCTGTACCGTCGCCGTGCTGCCGGAGCTGGACGAGATCGACGAAATCGCCATCGAGGCGCGGGATTTGCGGATCGATACCTATCGGGCATCCGGCGCGGGCGGCCAGCATGTGAACAAGACCGATTCGGCTATCCGGATCACTCATCTGCCGACAGGTGTGGTTGTGGAATGTCAGGACGAACGCTCGCAGCACAAGAATCGGGCACGGGCCATGTCCCTGCTGCAGGCGCGTCTGGTCAATGCGCAGCGCGATCAGCAGACCTCAGCGCAGGCGGAATCGCGCAAGCAGATGGTCGGTTCCGGCGATCGATCGGAACGCATTCGCACCTATAACTTTCCGCAGGGTCGCGTTACCGACCATCGCATCAATCTGACGCTATACAAGCTGGACGCGATTCTGGCCGGCGATCTGGGGCCGCTGGTCGAGCCGCTAACCCAGGAACATCACGCGGCACGGCTCGCCGAACTCGGTGTCTGAGGCCACGTTCAAAGCCGCTTTGAGCGCCGCAAGCGACCGGCTTGGGCGCGTCAGCGACAGCCCCGCACTGGATGCGGAAGTGCTTCTGGCCGAAGTCCTTGAATGCCCTCGCAGCCGGTTCTTCAGCGCGCCGGAGCAGACCCTGGACGCGGAGCAGCTCGCGCAGTTCCAACGCAGGGTGGAACAGCGCGAGGCCGGAACTCCGATCGCCTATCTGCTGGGGCGCAAGGAGTTCTGGTCGCTGGAGCTGGGCGTATCCGCCGCCGTGCTGATACCGCGGCCGGAAACGGAATTGCTGGTCGAACTGAGCCTGGAACGCGGTGCAGACCCCATCCGCGTGCTGGAGCTGGGCACCGGCAGCGGGGCCATTGCCCTGGCGCTGGCCAGCGAACGGCCGCTCTGGCAGATCACCGCCGTCGAGCGCTCGGCCTTGGCACTTGAGCAGGCCCGGGCCAATGGCGCGCAGTTGGGGCTTGCCGTCGACTGGCGCCTGGGCAGTTGGTATGCAGCGGTTGCGGGGGAACATTTCGACCTGATTCTCAGCAATCCGCCCTATCTGGCCGCGGACGACCGGCATCTGGCGGATCTGCGGGCGGAGCCCCACTGCGCGCTGGTCGCGGGCGCCACGGGCCTGGAGCAGCTGGCCTGCATAATCAAGGGCGCAGCCGCACACCTGCGCCCGAACGGTGGACTGTGGCTGGAGCATGGGCAGGATCAAGGATCCGCCACGCGTGAACTGATGCGCAACGCCGGATTCCGCGATCCCCGAACCCATACAGACCTGGCCGGACTGGACCGGGCAACCGGCTTCGACGGCCCATGAACCCCGCCCGCTACAGCCGCCAGATCCTACTGCCGCAGATCGGCCGGGACGGCCAGGAAATTCTCCACGACTCGCACGCCTTGCTGCTGGGCGTTGGCGGACTGGGGTCAGCCGCAGCGCTGTACCTGGCCGCGGCCGGTCTGGGCCGCCTGACGCTCGTTGACGGCGATCGGGTCGAAAATTCCAATCTGCAAAGGCAGATCGCCCATGGTGAGGACGGCATCGGTGAATTCAAAGCCCGGTCAGCGCAGCAGCGCATCCTGGCGCTGAAGTCCGAGGTTCAGGTTGCTGCCATCACCCGGCGGGCCGACGCGAAAGCACTGGAAGGCCTGATCGCCAGCGCGGATGTGGTGCTCGATTGCAGCGACAATTTTCCTACCCGCTATGCGGTGAACGCGGCCTGCGTGGCCCAGCAGCGCCCGCTGGTCAGCGGCGCCGCCGTGCGTCTGGAAGGCCAACTCGCAGTGTTCAGACCGGGCCGGCCGGACTCGCCCTGCTATCACTGCCTGTATGCCGATGATGGCAGCCAGGGCGAAGCCTGTGAAGATGCCGGCGTGCTGGGGCCGGTGGTTGGCGTGATTGGCAGCCTGCAAGCCACCGAGGCGATTAAACTGTTGCTTGGCCTGGACTCGGCCGCATGCGGTCGGCTCACGCTTTATGATGCCGCCTGCGGCAGCTGGCGCACACTGACCATTCCACCCGATCCGGCATGCCCGGTCTGCAGGAAACGCGTTTGACCATGTTGCTGATTTCCCGCCAGCTGGCAACCCGCTTGCTCGGTGCGGCCCAGGCCGCACCGCACTGCAAGGTTTGCGGCCTCATAGGTGGCCGCGATGGCCAGCCCTTGCACCACTACCCGGTGGCCAACGCGGCCGCCGATCCGGCCACGGAGTTCCGCCTGGATTCCGCCCAGCGCGACCAGGCCGAGCAAGACCTGCACGCCAATGGCGAGGAGCTGCTGGGCGTGTACCATTCGCATCCCGCGACGCCACCGCTCCCCTCGGCCAG